>NZ_JBJJBV010000256.1:0-9522 GCF_045446735.1 Nocardiopsis protaetiae | reverse complement strand
GCCCCCGTGGTGTCACCGGGTCAGACGAGCGGCCGTGCGGTCGGCGGGATGGCGACGGGCAGGTCGCTGTCGCCGTCGGCGAGGTAGCGGTCGACCCCGGCGGCGGCGGAGCGGCCCTCGGCGATGGCCCAGACGATGAGGGACTGGCCGCGGCCCATGTCGCCGGCGCAGAAGACGCCGTCGACGCTGGTCCTGTAGTCGGCGTCGCGGACGACGTTGCCGCGTCCGTCGAGGTCGACGCCGAGCTGGTCGATCATGCCCTCCTTCTGGGGGCCGACGAAGCCCATGGCGAGGGTGACGAGGTCGGCGGGGATCTCGCGTTCGGTGCCCTCGACGGGTTCGAAGCCGTTGGCGGTGCGCTTGACCTCGACGAGCTTGAGGGCGCGGACGTTGCCGTGCTCGTCGCCGAGGAACTCCAGGGTGTTGACGGAGTAGATGCGCTTGCCGCCCTCCTCGTGGGCGCTGGTGACCTTGTACAGCATCGGCATGGTGGGCCAGGGCTGGGAGTCGGGGCGCTTGGTGGGCGGCTTGGGCATGATTTCGAGCTGGGTGACGCTGGCGGCGCCCTGGCGGTGGGCGGTGCCGACGCAGTCGGCGCCGGTGTCGCCGCCGCCGATGACGACGACGTGCTTGCCCTCGGCGTGGATGGGGGCGCGGTCGTAGTCGCCGAACTGGACGCGGTTGGCCAGGGGCAGGTACTCCATGGCCTGGTGGATGCCGTTCAGCTCGCGGCCGGGCGCGGGCAGGTCGCGCCAGGCGGTGGCCCCGCCGGTGAGGACGACGGCGTCGTGGTCGGCGCGCAGCCGCTCGACGGTGATGTCGACGCCGATGTTCACACTGGTGCGGAACTCGGTGCCTTCGGCGGTCATCTGGGCGACGCGGCGGTCGATGTGCCGCTTTTCCATCTTGAACTCGGGGATGCCGTAGCGGAGCAGGCCGCCGATGCGGTCGGCGCGCTCGTAGACGGTGACCTGGTGTCCGGCGCGGGTGAGCTGCTGTGCGGCGGCCAGGCCGGCGGGGCCGGAGCCGACGACGGCGACCTTCTTGCCGGTGCGCGTGGTGGGGGGCAGGGGCTTGACCCAGCCCTCCTCCCAGGCGCGGTCGATGATGGAGACCTCGATGTTCTTGATGGTGACGGCGGGCTGGTTGATGCCGAGCACGCAGGCGGATTCGCAGGGTGCGGGGCACAGCCGGCCGGTGAACTCGGGGAAGTTGTTGGTGGCGTGGAGCCGTTCGATCGCCTCGGCCCAGTCGTGGGTGTGGACGAGCGTGTTCCACTCGGGGATGAGGTTGCCCAGGGGGCAGCCGTTGTGGCAGAACGGGATGCCGCAGTCCATGCAGCGGGACGCCTGCTTGGTGACGGTGCCCCGGTCGAAGTCCTCGTAGACCTCGCGCCAGTCCTGGATGCGGACGTCCACCGGGCGGTGCTTCGGGAGCTCGCGCTCGGTGATCTTCAGGAAACCCTTGGGGTCAGCCATGATGATGCCTCCTCTCGTGTGTGCTGACGCTCAGGACTGCGCGGAGGCCATGACGGCCTCGTTGACGTCGCGGCCTTCTCGCTCGGCCTCGGCCTGGGCGAGCAGGACGCGCTTGTAGTCGCGCGGCATGACCTTGGAGATCCGGTCGAGTCCGGCGTCGCCGGCGGCCAGGAGGCGTTCGGCGACGGCGGAGCCGGTCTCGGCGTGGTGGCGGGTGAGCACGTCGGTGAGGAACGCGCGGTCCTCGTCGGTGGGCTCTTCGATCGCGACCATCTCGGCGTTGACGCGCTCGGGGTCGAGGTCGAGCACGTAGGCGATGCCGCCGGACATGCCGGCCGCGAAGTTGCGGCCGGTGCGTCCGAGGATGACGGCGCGGCCGCCGGTCATGTACTCGCAGCCGTGGTCGCCGATGCCTTCGACGACGGCGAGGGCGCCGGAGTTGCGGACGCAGAAGCGTTCGCCGACGATGCCGCGGAGGAAGATCTCGCCGGAGGTGGCGCCGTAGCCGATGACGTTGCCGGCGATGATGTGGTCCTCGGCGACCAGGCGTGAGGTGTCGGCGGGGCGGACGATGACGCGGCCGCCGGACAGGCCCTTGCCGACGTAGTCGTTGCCGTCGCCCTTGAGGCGGAGCGTGACGCCCTTGGGCAGGAAGGCGCCGAAGGACTGGCCGGCGGAGCCGGTGAAGGTGACGTCGATGGTGTCGGTGGGCAGGCCGTCGGCGCCGTAGCGCTTGGTGACCTCGTGTCCGAGCATGGTGCCGACGGTGCGGTTGACGTTGCGGACGGGCAGTTCGAGCTTGACGGGCTGCCCGAAGTCGAGTGCGCCTTCGGCGAGCTGGATGAGGGTGTTGTCCAGGGCCTTCTCCAGGCCGTGGTCCTGGCTGCGGGTGCGGACGCGGTGGTCGCCGGCCCACGGCTCGACCTCGTGGAGGATCGGGGACAGGTCGAGTCCCTTGGCCTTCCAGTGTTCGACGGCTTCGGTGGTGTCGAGCAGGTCGACGGCGCCGATGGCCTCGTCGATGCTGCGGAAGCCGAGGGCGGCGAGGTATTCGCGGACCTCCTGGGCGATGAACTCGAAGAAGTTCACGACGTATTCGGCCTTGCCGGAGAACCGTTCGCGCAGGGCGGGGTTCTGGGTGGCGACGCCGACGGGGCAGGTGTCGAGGTGGCAGACGCGCATCATGACGCAGCCGGAGACGACGAGGGGCGCGGTGGCGAAGCCGAACTCCTCGGCGCCGAGCAGGGCGGCGATGATGACGTCGCGGCCGGTCTTCATCTGGCCGTCGGCCTGGACGACGATGCGGTCGCGCAGGCCGTTGAGCAGCAGGGTCTGCTGGGTCTCGGCGAGGCCGAGCTCCCAGGGGGTGCCCGCGTGCTTGAGGGAGGTCAGCGGCGAGGCGCCGGTGCCGCCGTCGTGGCCGGAGATGAGGACGACGTCGGCGTGGGCCTTGGAGACGCCGGCGGCGACGGTGCCCACGCCCGCCTCGGAGACCAGCTTGACGTGGACCCGTGCGGACGGGTTCGCGTTCTTGAGGTCGTGGATGAGCTGGGCGAGGTCCTCGATGGAGTAGATGTCGTGGTGGGGCGGCGGGGAGATGAGCCCGACGCCGGGGGTGGAGTGGCGGGTGTCGGCGACCCACGGGTAGACCTTGTGGCCGGGCAGTTGGCCGCCCTCGCCGGGCTTGGCGCCCTGGGCCATCTTGATCTGGATGTCGTCGGCGTTGGTGAGGTAGTGCGAGGTGACGCCGAAGCGGCCGGAGGCGACCTGCTTGATGGCGCTGCGCCGCAGGTCCCCGTTGGCGTCGGGGGTGAAGCGGGCGGGGTCCTCGCCGCCCTCGCCGGTGTTGGACTTGCCGCCGAGGCGGTTCATCGCGATGGCGAGGGTCTCGTGGGCCTCGGCGGAGATGGAGCCGTAGGACATGGCGCCGGTGGAGAAGCGCTTGACGATCTCCGAGACGGGCTCGACCTCGTCGATGGGGACGGGTTCGCGGACGCCCTCCTTGAGGCGGAAGAGGCCGCGGAGCGTCATGAGCTTCGCCGACTGGTCGTCGATGAGGTCCGTGTACTCCTTGAAGATCTCGTACTTGCGGGTACGGGTGGAGTGCTGGAGCTTGAAGACGGTGTCGGGGTTGAACAGGTGCGGTTCGCCCTCGCGGCGCCACTGGTACTCGCCGCCGATCTCCAGGCGCCGGTGGGCGCCGGAGGTGGGGTTGTCGGTGTGGGCGCGGCGGTGGCGGATGGCGACCTCTTCGGCGAGGACGTCGAAGCCGACGCCGCCCAGGCGGGAGGTGGTGCCGGTGAAGCAGCGGTCGATGACCTCCTGGCCCAGGCCGAGGGCCTCGAAGATCTGGGCTCCGGTGTAGGAGCTGACCGTGGAGACGCCGATCTTGGACATGACCTTCAGGACGCCCTTGCCGTACGCCTTGACGGTGTTGCGGACGGCGGTGTCGGCGTCGACGCCGCCGATGGTGCCGCGCTGGACCAGGTCCCGGACGGTGGCCAGGGCGAGGTAGGGGTTGACGGCGGAGGCGCCGTATCCGACGAGCAGGGCGACGTGGTGGCATTCGCGGACGTCGGCGGCCTCGATGACGAGGCCGACCTCGGTGCGGGTCTTCTCGCGGACGAGGTGGTGGTGGACGGAGCCGGTGAGCAGCAGGGACGGGATCGGGGCGCGGGTGGCGTCGGCGCGCCGGTCGCTGAGGACCAGGATGTGGGCGCCGTCGGCGATGGCGGTGTCGATCTCGGTGTTGAGCTCGGTCAGGCGGGCGGCCAGGGCGTCGCCGCCGCCGTCGACGGGGTAGGTGCCGTCGACGGTGAAGGTCTTGAGGGCGGGCTCGGTGCGCCCGGCCTCGACGATGGCGGCGAGTTCGTCCTGGTCGACGACCGGGGTGGGCAGCACGAGGCGGCGGGTGTCGCCCGGTGCCGCGTCGAGGATGTTGTGCTCGGCTCCGAGGAGCGTGGAGAGGCTGGTGACCATCTCTTCGCGGATGGCGTCCAGGGGCGGGTTGGTGACCTGGGCGAAGTTCTGCGAGAAGTAGTCGAAGAGCTGGCGGGAGCGCTCGGAGAGCGCGGCCACCGGGGTGTCGGTGCCCATGGAGCCGATGGGCTCGGCGCCGGTGCGGGCCATGGGGGTGAGGATGATGCGGAGTTCTTCCTCGGTGTAGCCGAACACCTGCTGGGCGCGGTTGAGCTCGGTCACGGGGACGGGCTCGGCGGCGGGCAGGTCGGCCAGGCGCAGGACGCCGGAGTCGGTCCACTCGCGGTAGGGGTGCTGGGCGGCGAGCTCGGCCTTGATCTCCTCGTCCTCGATGATCCGTCCCTGGGCGGTGTCGACGACGAAGATGCGGCCGGGCTGGAGGCGGCCCTTGCGGACGACGGTGGCGGGGTCGATGTCCAGGACGCCGGCTTCGGAGGCCAGGACGACGAGGCCGTCCTCGGTGACCCAGTAGCGCCCGGGGCGCAGGCCGTTGCGGTCCAGGACGGCGCCGACGAGGGTGCCGTCGGTGAAGGAGACGGACGCGGGGCCGTCCCAGGGCTCCATGAGGGTGGAGTGGTACTCGTAGAAGGCCCGGACGTCCGGGTCCATCTCGGTGTGGTTCTCCCAGGGCTCGGGGATCATCATGAGCACCGCGTGCGGGAGGGAGCGGCCGCCCAGGTGGAGGAGCTCCAGGGCGTCGTCGAAGGACGCGGTGTCGGAGTCGTCGGGGTCGACGATGGGGAAGATGCGGTCCAGGTCGCCGGGGATGAGGTCGGTGGCGAGCTTGGCCTCGCGGGCGCGCATCATGTTCCGGTTGCCCTTGACGGTGTTGATCTCACCGTTGTGGGCGACGTAGCGGAACGGGTGGGCCAGGGGCCAGGACGGGAAGGTGTTGGTGGAGAACCGGGAGTGGACCAGGGCCAGGCCGGAGGCGTAGCGCCGGTCGGACAGGTCGGGGAAGAACGGCTCCAGTTGCGGGGTGGTGAGCATGCCCTTGTACGCGATGGTGCGCGGGGACAGGCTCGGGAAGTAGACGTCGGCCTCGTGCTCGGCGCGCTTGCGGACGCAGTAGGCGTGGCGCTCCAGTTCGATGCCGGTGAGGCCCTCGGTGGCGGTGCCGGGGGTGCCCGTGATGAAGAGCTGCCCGAAGTAGGGCATGGCCTCGCGGGCGGCCGGGCCGCTGTACTGGGGTTCGAAGGGCAGGTCGCGCCAGCCCAGGAGGGTGAGGCCCTCTTCGGCGACGATGGCGTTGATGGTGTTGACGGCCTCGGCGCGCGCGGCGGCGTCGGCGGGCAGGAAGGCGATGCCGGCGGCGTAGGCGCCGGCCTGGGGCAGTGCGAAGTCGCAGACCTCGGTGAACAGCTCGTGCGGGATCTGGGTGAGGATGCCCGCGCCGTCGCCGTCGTCGGGGTCGGCGCCGGAGGCGCCGCGGTGGTCGAGGTTGCGCAGCACGGTGAGCGCCTTCTGCACGATGTCGTGGCCGCGGCGACCGGTGAGGTCGGCGACGAAGCCCACACCGCAGGCGTCGTGCTCGAAGGCGGGGTCGTACAGGCCCTGAGAAGTGGGGATCGCGTTCGCTCGGACGGACGAACGCCGCACCTGACCAGCGGGCATGTAGCCTCCTGTCGTCTTTAGTCGGCTTCGTGAAAAGCGCATACCGGGACGACATTGGCCCTGCTGCGTGCGTGAAGTTGTGTGCTCGGCCTGTGGACGCCGTGTGGTCCGCCACCGTACCGCGGCCACGTCCTCGTGGTGCGAATGGCGGATGGTCGCCCTCTTGCGAGCGGTCAAGCTCTCTTATACCCGCAGGTCCAGCCGCGACGCGAATCGCAGGTCTAGACCATGGGGTGCCGCGGTGCACCCCGGGTCGCGTGCCGCCGCACCCTGCGGGTGGTGCCGCGGTCCCCCGGTCGGGGGTTGCCCGTCGGGAGTGTGCTTTGCCGGTTTTTCCACGAGGGAATCCCGGTAAACCTCCCAAAGCGGATAAAACCCGACGGTTGGTCGTGGCCGTCGCTTCGGGCACGCGAACGCCGTGCGCCGCGCCCCCACATTACCCCGGCGTTAACGCTCCTCCCAAGGGGGGCTCGTTCGCACGTCCGAGTGATATGTCACTCATCGTGTGTTCACACCCCTGACCTGCGGCCGAACCCGTTCCGTCCGGGGCGTGGGACGATCGGTGCATGGCAGCAGACCCCGACTCCACCGGCATCCCGCAGACCGCGCAGACCCCGGCCGCGCCCCTCATGCCCCCGCCCCTGCCCGAGCCGGCGCTGCGGGCGCTGTACGCGCACGGGGTGGACGCGCCCCGGCCGCGCGCCGTGCTCGCCGCGCTGGCGGACGGCCGCCGCTGGAGCGCCGACGACCTGGTGCGGGCCACCGGGGTCGCCCGCGTCCTGGTGGTGGCGCTGGTCGAAGGGCTGCTGGAGGCCGGGGAGGCCGAACGCGGACCCGGCGGCGACCGGGTGCGGCTGGTGCGCCCCGAGGACTACGCCGGGGCCGTCGGGGACGTGCTGGCCGACCCGGTGGCGCACCTGGTGCCCGCGCGGGCCCGGATCGCCGCCGAGATCGCCCGCGCCGTCGCCGAGGGGCCCGCCGCCGACCTGGACCTGGACCACGTCACCGCGACCGCCGACACCGCGCTGCGCCGGGCGCTGTTCCTGGCCACCCGGTTCGACCTGATCGACCGCACCGTCCTGTGCGTGGGCGACCACGACCTCACCTCGATCGCGCTGGCCCTGGTCCGGCCCGGGGTGCGGGTCCTGGTGGCCGACATCGACGAGCGGGTGCTCGCCCACATCGACGCGGTCGCCGAACGCCTGGGCCTGGACGTGCGCACCCACTTCGCCGACCTGCGGCTGGGCCTGCCGGCGGGGCTGCGGGGCGCGGCGGACGTGGTGTTCACCGACCCGCCCTACACCGCCGACGGGGTGGAGCTGTTCGTCCGCCGGGGTCTGGAGGGCATGTCCGACCCGCGTAAGGGGCGGGTGCTGGTCGCCTACGGGGTGAGCGAGACCACGCCCCGGCTGGCGGCCGCCACCCAGGCCCGGCTACTGCGGCTGGACCTGGTGCTGGAGGCGATGTGGCCGGACTTCCACCGGTACGCGGGCGCCGAGTCGATCGGCGCCGCCTCGGACCTGTACGTGCTGCGGCCGCTGTCGCGCACCCCTCCCCCGCCGTCGGAGAGCGGCGCCCGCGTCTACAGCCAGGGCGTCAACGCCAAGGAGGCCAGGGGGGCGCTGGACGAGGACCGGGCGCGCGCCGTGCTGGGGCGGGCCGCCGACGACGCCGGGGCGGCGCCGGTGCCGGTGGGCGCCTGGCCCGCGGCGGTGCTGCCCGAGTCGGGGCGGGTGCGCCTGTCCACGTGGACGGAGGCGTCGGTGCCGCTGTCGGGGCCGCCGGTGGTGGACCTGACCGGCGGCTGGGAGCGGATCGCGGCGCGGGCGGCGCTGGCCTGCCCGGGCGGGGGCGGGTACCTGGTGGTGCCCTCCTCGGCGGCGTGCGTGCGCGACGAGCGGGGCCAGCGGGGGTTCCGGGCCGTGGTGGAGCCGCGGTTCCGGGTGCGGTTCCTGCGCGGGTTCGGCGACCCGTCGCTGACCGCGATCCGGCTGGGCCCGGCGCCGGAGGCGAAGGACCCGGTGGACCGGCTGCTGGTGCACGTCCAGGAGCACGCCCACCGGACGCTGACGTCGGCGCTGCGCTCCGGGGTGGTCCGGGTCTCCCGGGAGGAGGGCGCCCCGGTGAACAAGCGGGCGGCCCGGCTGGCGGTGGCCGCGGCCCCGGGGTGGGTGGCCGGGCGCACCCTGCTGGACCTGCCCGGGCACCGGTTCGCGCAGCTGCGGGAGGCCGTCGCGGCGGTGTGGGACGCGGTGGGGTGAGGCGGGCGGGGCCGCGCGCCGTGCGCGGCCCCCACAGGTCAGTTCCCGGTGCCGGGTACCGCTTCCCCACCGGTGCCGTCGGTGCCGGTACCGGTCTCCGTTCCGGGGTCGGTGGCCGGTTCGTCCGTGCGGAGGTTGACCAGGCGGCGGTAGAGCGGGTCGCGGAAGTTGCTCAGCGTCACGATGGGGCTGGCCAGGCTCACCCGCTCGTCCACCGAGTCGGAGTCGGTGGGCTGCACCCACACGACCACCAGGTAGTGGCCGCTGACCGTGGCCTCGGCGGAGCTGTAGCCCGAGCCGAGGCGGTCGAAGGGCTCGGCGCCCGAGGGGGCGATCACGAAGCCGGGCTGGGGGGCGTCGGCGGGCGGCTCCTCGCCCGCGGGAAGCTCGGGTTCGGCCATGGCGGCGGCCACGGCGCGGCTGCCCTCGACGTCGGCGAGGTTGAAGACCGCCGTCACACCGAAGTAGTTCTCGCCCACGTAGGTGGCCCGCCCGACCTGGGTGCAGTCGGCGTCGGCCAGGGCCCGGACGACCTCGTCGCCCCACACGGCGGCCGCGCAGTCCTCCGACAGCTCGAAGTCGCGCAGGGTGAAGGCCATGCCGCGGCTGGAGATCTCGGCGCTGCGGTCGCCGAACAACTCGCCCTCGTTGAGGGGGCGGTTGTCGGCCTCGCGGGTGGCCAGGACGGTGTTCATGTCGTTGTCGCCGGTGTCCTCGACGCTGTAGGCGACCGGGCGGGTCTGCGGCGCGGGCCCGTCCGCGGCGCCGTCGTCGCCCCGGTCGAGGTAGAGGACGACGCCCAGGCCGATGAGGGCGGCGGCCAGGACGCCCACGATGATGCCGATGAGCCGGCCGAACCGCTTGGGCTCCTGTTTGCGGCGCCCTCCGGCGCGGCGCCGGCCGCCCGCGCGGGAGGCGCGCTCGGCGTCGTCGGGTTCGCTGTTCTTCCTCCGGCGTCCCGCTGTTCCGGACGCCGACGCTTCAGAAGGGGACACCCAGTGGACCTTTCCTCGGATGACGGGCCCGCGAGGTGTGCGGTGGGCCCGATTGCGCTCGGCGGGGGCGCGGCGGGGGGCCGGGGAGCGCCCCCGGGAGCGGTGCGCGCGCCCCGCTCGACCCGGCCGGGAAAAGGCCGGTCGATCTGTCCGAGATCCTATCGGGACGTCCGGGGAACACGAACGGCCGTGCTC
>NZ_JBJJBV010000255.1:0-9640 GCF_045446735.1 Nocardiopsis protaetiae | reverse complement strand
ACGTGTATGCGCTGGGTGCCCAGGGCGCACAGCAGGGCGAGCCGGGAGTGGCTCTCCCCGCCGGGTTCGGCGGTGAACACCGTCAGCGCCTGGAAGCGGTCCGGGTCGAACAGTGTCTGCCCGTGGACGCGGATCTCACCGACCTCGGGGTGCAGGATCGTCTTCACCTCGCAGTACGGCGGGGGCACCGGCCGCCGCGCCCACAGGTCGGCGAACTCCGTGCTCTCTGCGGACAGGCCGCCGACCAGGGCCTGGACCGGGGCGCGCAGGGACGACTCGGCCGAGGCCCGGACCAGGTGCCCGACCAGCGCCTCGGAATGGTGCGCGTGCTCCCGCTCCGGGGTCCGCTCCCGCTCGGCGGGGTCGGTGAACCAGCGGTGGATGCGGCTGCGCCGCCGCCCGGTGAACCGGGTCTCGTCGCCCAGCAGCGCCACCGCGGGCGGTGTCTGCGCCAGGGTCTCGCCCAGCACCGTCACCACCTGCGCCGGTGTGTCCTGGAGGCGGGCGAGTACGCGGGTGAGACCCGCGTTGACGTGGTCGTCACCGGAGGCGCGGGCGGGCACCGAACGCCCCGCCAGCAGGAACAGGTGATCGCGTTCGTCCAGTGTGAGCTGGAGGGCGCGGGCGAGCACCGCCAGGACCTGGTCGGAGGGGACCGGGCCGTTGACCTGCTCGATCTTGGTGTAGTAGTCGGTCGAGACCCCGCTCAGCGCCGCCACCTCCTCCCGCCGCAGCCCGCGGGCGCGGCGGCGCGGCCCGCGCGGCAGGCCCACGTCCTCCGGGGACAGCGCCTCCCGCCGGGCCCGCAGGAACTCCGCCAGCCGCCGCCGTTCGATCACCGGCGCGCCTCCTCGGTGTCGGGGATGTCCACACCGGTGGCCTGGAGCGTCGCCTCCCACACCCGGGCGGCGAGCTCCGGGTCGCGGGCGGAACGGTAGATCCGCTGCTCGGCGGCCGAACCGGTGAAGTGTCCCGGGCCGTCGGGCCCGTAGAACCGGCCGCCCCCGGCTTCGGGACGGGTGGCTGCCAGCAGTGCGGGGAGTGCCCCGGCACGCGGGGTCTGCACGAACACGCCCGCCCGGGACAGCGTTCGCATGACCCCCGCGACCGGGGAGGGCTTGGCGCGGCCCAGGTTCGGGCCCGCGCTGTAGAGGTTGGTGTACACGGTGCCCGGGTGGGCCGCGTTGCTCACCACGCCCCACCCGTGCGCGCGGCTGCGGCGGTCCAGCTCCAGGGCGAACAGCAGCTGGGCGAGCTTGGAGGCGCCGTACGCGCGCACCGGCGCGTACCCGCCGGTGCCGCGCAGGTCGGCCGGGTCGACCCGGCCGGACCCGGCGGCGGCGCTGGACACCGAGGTGATGCGGGTGCGCGAGCGCCGCAGCAGCGGGAACAGGCGGCCGATGAACGCGGCGTGCCCGAGGTGGTTGGTCGCCATCTGCAGCTCGAACCCGTCCTCGGTGAGGATGTGCGCGGGCGGGGTCATGATCCCCGCGTTCGCGATGAGGAGGTCGATGTCCCGGTCGGCCTCCAGGAGTTCCTCGGCGGCGCCCCGGACCGAGGCCTGCGAGGCCAGGTCCAGGGGCAGGGAGGTGATCGTCGCCCCGGGGGACCCGGCGCGCAGCCGGGCCAGCGCCGCCGCGCCCTTGGCCGGGGTCCGGAAGGGCAGCACCAGGTCGGCGCCCGCGGCCGCCAGGCGCCGCGCCAGCTCCAGCCCGATGCCGTCGCTTGCACCGGTGACCAGGGCCCGGCGGCCCCTCAGGTCGGGTACGTCCACGTCGCGGAACTTCGCCATCGTTCGTCCTCCGGGGAATCGGTCGTCCCCACCATCGTGAACGTGCGCCCGTGGCGGATCCATGCCCTGCCGTTGCAATGGTCCGGGTTACATGGAGGGTGACGGGAAACCGGTTTTAAGCGCCCCGGGGAAGCCCCGGGGAGCACGCGTTGGCCCCGGTCGCCGGTCCGCGCCCCGGAACGCGATGGGTTCTCGATCATCCTCACGGCGCGGGTCACCCGGTCCGGGTCACACGGCGCGGCCGGGCTCCCCGGCGCGGTCGCGGTAGGCCTGCGCCTGTAGGTCCCACAGCTCCCGGTACACGCCGCCCTGCTCCATCAGCTCCTCGTGCGAGCCCTGGGCGACCACACGCCCGCGTTCGAGCACCATGATCAGGTCGGCCATCCGCACCGACGCCAGCCGGTGCGTGATGAGCACCACCGTCGCCCCCGTCCGCCCCGCGTGCGCGTGCAGCGAGGAGAAGAACCGGTGCTCGGCACGGGCGTCCAGCGCCGACGTGGGCTCGTCCGCGATCAGCAACGGCACCGCCGCCCCGTCATCGCCCCGGTGGAACCCCCGCGCCGCCGCCAGGCGCTGCCACTGCCCGCCCGACGGCTCGTGCCCGTGCGCGAACCGCTTGTCCAGCAGCGTCTCCCACCCGCGCGGCAGGTCCGCCACCACCGTGTCCGCGTGCGAGGCCCCGGCCGCCCGCGCCAGCCGCTCCAGGTCGCCCTCCGGGCCGCCCATCACCACGTTGCCGCGCGCCGTCATCGGCCAGTGCGTGTGGTCCTGGGCGATCACCGCCACCCGCGAACGCAGGTCGTCGGCGTCCACCCCCGCCAGGTCGGTCGCGTCCCAGCACACCCGGCCGGAGTCGGGCGCGTACAGCCCCGACAGCAGCTTGGCCAGGGTGCTCTTGCCGGAGCCGTTCTCACCGACCAGCGCCACCGTCCGACCCCGGGGCAGCACCAGGTCCACCCCCGCCAGGGCCGGTCCCGGGTCGTCGCCGCCGGTGCCGGTGTCGGTGTTGACGCCGGTGCCGGTGTCGCCCCGCGGGTAGGAGAACGTCACGTCCTCCACCCGGATCTCGTCGAACCCCTCCGGGGCGGGAGCCAGCCCCCGGCGGGGCGTGCGGGCGCGCGCCCGCTCCTCCAGTTCCACCAGGTCGGCGACGTACAGCCCCGCCTCGTACACCTGGCTCACCGACACCAGAACCGTGCCCAGCGCACCCTGGGCGACCCGCACCGCCACCACCGCGGCCCCGGCCGCCGCGATCGGCACCACACCCTCGACCAGCAGCATTCCCAGCGCCACGAACACCACCGCCGTGGCCGCCCCGCCCAGGGCCCCGCCCGCCACCCGGATCAGCGCCATCCGCGTCGCCAGCCGCAGCCGGGCCTCCAGCTCCCGGTCGGCGAACCGGTCGAACTCCGCGCGCAGCCGCGGCCCCATCGTGTACGAACGCAGCTCGGCGGCGGTGCGCCGGTCGATCATCAGGTGCTGGAGCATGAACTTGCGGCGCATGACCTCGGTGAGCTTCAACGTCAGCCGGTACCGCAGCCGGGCCGAGGCCGCCGAACTCCACCACTGGGGGACCATCGCCACCAGGATCAGCGGCAGCAGCACCGGGTGCAGGGTGCCCAGCACACCCGCGGCCGCCGCGATCGCCACCAGGCCGGTGAGCACGTCCAGGCTGGTGCGGACCAGCATGCCCATCTGGTCGCAGCCGGTCGCGTACCCCCGGAACACGTGGTCGTTGAAGGTGCTGTCGTCGAACGCGGCCACCTCCACCTCGGTGACCACCTCGTTGAACCGGCGCTCGGCCGCCAGCACCACCTTGGGTTCCAGCCGGGCCTGGGCGCGCCCGGCCAGCGCCCCGCAGGCACCCCGGACGACCAGGGCCGCGGCGAGCAGCAGCAGGGAGGGCAGCGCCGCCTCGACCCGGTCGGGGGTGGGCACGGACGCGAACACCTCCTCCAGGACGGCGTTGGTCGCCACCAGCGCCCACGCGGTGGCCGCGCCCATCCCCAGCCCGAACACGGCGGTGGCGGCCAGGTCGCCGGGCCCCGCCCGCCAGCCCACGGCCAGGGCGCGGCCGACCAGGGCGGGCATCCGGCGGGCCATCGACCACCACGTGGCCTCGCGGGCCCGGTCGCGGAACATCCGGTATTCCGGGGTGGCGAGCTCCTCGGGGTCGCCGTCGGGGGCCTGGGGGCCGTCCTCACCCGCCGTCGCGTCGGTGCCGTGCGGGTCCGGGTCGCGGGGGTCCGGGCCGCTCGCGCTAGGCGTGCTGTGCTCGCCGTGCTGGGCGGGGTCGTGCAGGGTGGGGGCGTGCGCACCGTCCGCGTCGTCCGCACTGTGCGGGTCGGGGCCGTGCAGACCGTCGGCGCCGTGCACACCGTCGGCGCCGTGCGCGCCGTGCGGGGCGGGGCCGTCGGCCGTGGGGGAGGGGTGCGCGCGGCCGCTCGCGGGGGCGCCGGGGGAGGGGATGGTCGGGGAGGCGGAGGGGGTGTCGTGCTCGGGATCGTTCTCGGTGGCGTCGGCGTCGGCGTCATGGGCGCGCAACAGGTGTTCCTCTCCGTTTCCGTGGCGGGGACAGGCCGATCATGACGGCCCGGACCGTCCCTGTGGGAGGGGGCGACCGATTGCGGTCCGACCGCATCCGGCCGCGGGGCGCTCGGCCGGGGGCGGACGCGCACCTGCGGGCCCCTGGCCGGGCCCGGACCGGCCGGGTAACGGGCGACCCGAATCCGTGTTCGATGCGGCCGTCCGTGCCCTCCCGTGGTCCGGCGCGCCGCCTGTCGCCGCCCGGGGCGGAACATCACGAAGTTCGCCCTGTGGGCGCTTGGTCGCCCTTTGTCGTCCTGATGCCGCCGTGGGCGCCCGATCCCGGTACGCGACCCGCGCGAAACGCGACGATCACGCAGAACCCGCACTCTCCCCGCCCGTACCGCTATCAATGGAACCGCGGGAACGCGCACCCCCCACCACGCGTCCGGACGTCGGCGAGGTGAGGTGGTACATGGCGGGGCGTCGGGGGCACACCCGTGACCTGCGGCACCGGATCGAGGGGATCGCCCACCAGGTGAGCGACCGCCTCACCGCGCACACGTGGTCGGTCGTGCAGGCCACCCTGGCCGCCGTCATCGCCTGGGCCATCGCCGGCGGCCTCGTCCAGGACCACAGCCCGTTCTTCGCGCCCATCGCCGCCGTCATCGCCCTCAACGCCTCCGGCGGCGAACGCGGCTCCAACGCCGTCAAGCTCCTCGCCGGGGTGTTCATCGGCATCGGCGCGGGCGAGCTCGCCCTGGCGCTGCGCTTCAACGAACTCGTCACCATGAGCGCGGCCACCCTGCTGGCCATGCTCGTCGCCGTCGCCATCAACGCCGAGCGCGCCGTCATCGGGCAGGCGGCTGCCAGCGCCATCCTGACCACGATCTTCATCGGGGACGGCAGCCCCGGCATCGACCGGCTCGTCGACGCCCTCATCGGCGCGGGCGTCGCCCTGGTGTTCAGCCAGCTGCTGTTCCCCGCCCGGCTGGTGGCGCTGCTGCGCCGCATCGAGGTGGACGCGCTCGGCGAGATGTCGGGCATGCTCACCGGCGTCGCCCAGGCGCTGGACGAGGAAGGGGACGTGTCCAGCCAGCAGATGGTGAACCGGCTCGGCGACCTGAGCCGGCCGATGGCGGAACTGAGCCGCGCCCGCGAGAGCAGCATGACCACCATCCGGCTGTCCACGATCCGCTGGGGCGACCCGCAGCCGGTGCTGGACGAGGACGAGATCATCGAACGCCTCATCCTGCTGGCGGAGAGCTGCCTGTTCCTGTGCCGCAGCACCGCCGCCATGGGCGCCCACGAGCGCCGCGAACTGGTGCCGATCGTGTCCGGCATGGCCGACGTGCTGGCCATCCTCGCCGACGACCTCAGCAGCCGGGAGGCGCGCGAGCAGGCGGTGGAGCAGGCGCTGATGACCGCCCGCATGTACGGGCCGGGGCGGCCCGACGACGACCAGGTCACCCAGGCCACCCACCTGGCGGTGGAGATGGTCGCCACCGACATCATGCTGTTCGCGGGCATCCGGTTCGAGGAGGTGGAGGAGGTCCTCCAGGGGGACCTCGACGAGCCGCTGATCCCGCCGCCGCCGGGTGTGCCGTGGCTCCCCTGGCTGCGCTGGCGCCCCCGCTGGGACCGCGTCCGCCGCTGGGGGCCGGGGCCGCGGCGGCCGGGCGGCCCGCGCCGGTTCGGGCGCTGGCGCCCGGGCCCGCCCCGCTGAACACCTGATGATCAGCACCACTGAACATCGGTACTGCTGAACATCAGCTCCCCTGCTCTTCCGTGTCGCTGACGCCCCGGTTCTGCCGCCGGGCCGGTCTCCCCGTCGCCCGGGCGCGGCCGCCGGGTGCGGCTTGCCGCCGCTCGGCGCCACCGGGCATGGACCGCCGTCCGGCGTCGGCCGGGTGGCCCGCGCCGCTGTGGCCGGTGGTGCCTGGTCGACCGCCTGATCGTCAGCACTGCTGAACGTCAGTACTCCTGATGTTCCGTGCCGCTGATGTGGAACATCGGCCGGTGGGGGCATGAGCCGCGTCGGCCGGAACGCCGCGCCGCTATGGCGGCGGGCGGCCGGGGTGCGCTGTCGGCGTTCTGCTGCGGTGGGCGGGCTTCCGGCTCGCGCCGGTTCGGTGGTTCGGGATGGTTCCGCTGCGGCGCACCCACCGCCCCGTCGGTCGGACGATCATCGGCACTGCTGAATGTCAGCATCACTGATGTTCCGTGCCGCTGACGTATTGCTTCGGCTGGTGGGAACGCCGTTCGTGTCGGGTGCGCGGTCTGCGCCGGTTCGGCTGCTGAAGTCCCTGCCGGGCTGGATGAGGTGCGGCTTCGGTCATCGCCGCCACTGGCCGGCCTGTGGTGGCTCGGCGCCCCGGCGTGTGGCTTGGGTCGGTGGGATGCGGTCCGTGTCGACGGGCGGTGGCCGCTGGTGCGGGTGTCGGCGGTCGGGCTCGGGGCGGCTGACAGATGTCGCGGATCGGTGAGGGCAGGGTCGTCTTGCGGGTGCGGGATGGTCAGCGCTGCTGATGTTCAGTGGTGCTGACTTTCGGTGGTGCTGACTTTTGAGGGCGGGTGGGGTCAGGTCGGGGGGTGGGCGAGGGTGGTGTGCATGAGACGGCGGGCGCGGGGGGCGGCGGCCGGGTCGGCCAGGAGCTGGATCTCCTGGTTGGCGGCCATGGCGGTGCCGACCAGGGCCGACACGAGGGCGTCGGCGTCGGTGTTCGGGGGCAGCTGGGCCGCGGCGCGGGCGGCGTCGATCTCCCCGCGCAGGAAGGTGCGCCAGCGGGTCACCGCGCCCTGGAGGCGGGTGCGCAGCTCGCCCGGCCGGCCGTCGAGCTCGAACGAGGCGGCGGTGACGAAGCAGCCGTTGGGGAAGGGGCTGTCGGCCAGGTAGGCGCACCAGGCGTCGACGATCGCGCGCAGCCGGGGCATGCCCTGTTCGGCGGTCAGGCCCGGGCGCACCACCGCCTCGACGAACATCCCCACCGCCCGGTCCAGCACGGCCAGCTGGAGATCGGTGCGGGAGCCGAAGGGGCCGAACACCCCCGCCTTGCTCATTCCCAGCGCGTCGGCCAGCGAGCCGATGGTCAGTCCGCACAGCCCCGCCCCCGAGGCCTGTGTCACCGCCTCCCGGACGATGCGGTCGCGGGTGCGGCGGGCCTCTTCGGCGGATTTCCTCATGCCCCTGATTTTAGCGAACACTCGTGTGCTAATTTTGGCGAACGATCGTTTGCTAAAAGGAGGAGGGCATATGCGCATCCGCTGGCTGGGCTGGGCCGGGGTGGAGATCGAGACGGCCGGGGAGACCCTGGTCATCGACCTCCTCGGCGGACCCGAGGGTGTCCTGGAGGGGACCGGGCTCACCGCGCCCCTGCCGCGGGTCGTCCCCCCGCGCGGCGGGGCGCTCGCCGGGCTCTGCACCCACCTGCACCGCGACCACACCGACGCCGCCGCCCTCGCCGGTGCGCTGCGCCCGGGCGGCCGGGTCCTGCACCCGCGCGGTTTCGGCGGCGACGACCACGAGAACCTGTGGATCCTCAAGGCCGACGCCGAACTCGACGCCCACGGCCTGCCCCGGCAGGAGGTGGACCCCTGGGAGACGACGACCGTCGGGCCGTTCACCGTCGCCGCCGTCCCGGCGGTCGACACCCTCGGCGACCCCCAGGTGTCCTGGGCCGTCGAGGCCGGGGGCGTGCGCGCCATCCACCTCGGCGACGGCATGTTCCACGGCTACTGGTGGCGCGCCGCCCACCGGTACGGCCCCTTCGACGTGGCGCTGGTGCCGATCAACGGCCCCGTCGTCTGCTTCCCGCACTGTCAGCCGCCCAGCCCCTACCCCGCCTCCCTCGACGCCGAGCAGGCCGCCGTGGCCGTGCGCCTGCTCGGGGCGCGCGTCGCCGTGCCCATCCACTACGACGGCTTCCACATCGACGGCTTCTACGACACCCGCCCCGGGGAACTCGACCGCTTCCTCGCCGCCGCCTCCGGCGAGTCCTTCGAGGTCTTCGCCGCACCCCAGGGCGAGGAGCTCGTGGTCGAGCCCGCCCGGAGATAACGGTTGCGGTTGACGTAGGGTCAACGCCTAACGTCGGGGACCGGACCGGAGGGACCGGTCCGACGAGGGGAGCGGTCATGCCGTCCTGGTCGACCGGGCAGGTGTGCCGGATGACCGGCGTCAGCTCACGGACCCTGCGCCACTACCACCGCATCGGGCTCTTGCGGCCCGCCGCGGTGGCACCCGGCGGGGTGCGCCACTACGGCCGCGCCGAACTGCTGCGGCTCCAGCGCATCCTGCTCATGCGTGAACTGGGGCTGGCCCTGGCCGACATCGCCGCCGTGCTCGACGCCGACCGCGACCCGGCCGGGGCGCTGCGCACCCACCTGCGCGACCTGCTGGCCGAACGCGACCGCGTCGACACCCTCGTCACCACCGTGCGCCGCACCCTGGACGCACTGGAGGAGGAGGGGACCATGGGCGCCCTCGACCCCGAGACGCTCTTCGCCGGATTCGACACCGCCGCCTACACCGACCGCGCCCGCGCGCAGTGGCCCGCCGAGTGGGGGCAGGCGGCCCGGGCCGCCGACGGCCGCGGCCCGCAGGACTGGGCGGCGGACAGGGCCGAGCTGGCCGCCCAGCTGGAGCGGATGGCCGCCCACCTGGCGGCCGGCCGCCCCGTCACCGACCCGGCCGTGCAGGCGGAGGTGCACGACCACTACCTGAGGATCGCCCGCATGTGGACGCCCGACGCCGACGCCTTCGCCCACCTGGGCCGGGTGTACGCCGAGGAGGGACCGTGGCGCGAGGTGCACGAGGCGGTGGCCCCCGGGCTGGCCGACTACCAGTGCGAGGCCATGGCCGCCTACGCCCTGGCCCGCCTGGACGTTCGGAAGGAGCAGCGGTGATCCCGCCCGACTGGACAGCGCACCACCGGGAGGAGGACGGCGAGGTGCTGGGCTACCTCGCCCCGGCCGGGGAGGGCGCCTACACCCCGATGACCCCGTTCGGACACGCGGCGGGGGAGCCGGGCGCCGAGGCCGGCGCGCGCGCCGCCCTCGACGCCCGCGGGCTCGCCTACCTGGCCGGCCCCTGGCGGCTGCGGCTGCCGGGGCGCGCCGAGCCGATCACCGTGCGGATCGTGGAGGTGGGCCCCGACCGGATGCGGGTGGCCAACGCCGACTTCGGCTACGAGGAGGCCGACCTGGGGCACGTCTTCACCCTGGACGTTCCCGAACCGGGGAGGTTGAGCCCCGCCTGAGTGCTGCGCCGAGCCGAGCCGGGGCGTGGTCGGCGGATGCCGCCGCCCGGTTCGGCGCCCCCTT
>NZ_JBJJBV010000254.1:0-9673 GCF_045446735.1 Nocardiopsis protaetiae | reverse complement strand
AGGGTGGCGTTGGCGTGGGTAGTGTGGGGCATCGAGGGCCTTCCGGTCCGGTGGTAGATGTCGCAATCCACACCGATACCGGAGGCCCTCTTCGTGTGTGTCAGGCGGGGTGGGTGTTACCAACCTCCGTGGTCAGTACACCTAGGCCGCGGGGTCGCCGGTGCCGGGGGTGCCGTCGCCGCCGCGGGAGCGGCGGCGGGCCAGGTGGACCGCGGCCGCGCCGCCGCCGACCGCCAGCACCCCGGCGGTGACCAGCCCGGCCAGCGCGGCACCGGTGATGGGCAGGCCCCCGATCCCGGTGCCGTCGTCGTCGGCCGCCGGTGCGGAGGTCTCCGTGGGCGACGGCGTCGCCGGGTCGGTGCCCTCGTCCGGGCCGCCCGCCGCGGGACCCCCGGTCCCCGGGGAGGGGGACGGGGACGCGTCGTCCTCCCCCGCGGTCGGCCCGTCGGTCGGCTCCCCGTCGTCCCGCTCCCCGGCGGCCGGGGCGTCCGTGGTGCCGCCGCCGTCGGTGGGGCACTCCACCGACACGGCCGCCATCGCCAGGTCGAACAGCTCAGCGCCGTCGACGGTCGCCCGGACACCGGTGTACATCTCTCCCGCACCGCCGTCGCCGTCCCCCTCGGCCGGGGCGTGGTCGGTCACCGTCACCTCGGCGGTGCTCCCGTCGGGCAGTTCGACGTCGGCGGAGGCCTCGCCGCCGGACGGGGTGAGCGGGGTCCCGAACACGGTGACGACCCGTTCGGCCTCAGGTCCGCCCTCCCACTCCAGGTTCCCGGAGAAGTCGCAGGTGAGCGAGTTGCGCAGCGGTCCGACCTCGACCGCGGGCGTGTCGATGCCGGGCAGGGACAGGGTGAGCCCGCCCAGTTCGGCCACCGCCTCGGCCCGCCCCCCGCCCCGCGCCGTGGTGTTGACCGTCGCCTGCACGGGCCCCACCGCCGACACCGGTTCGAGCAGCCCGCCCGGGTCGCTGGCGGTGTCGGCCTCCAGCCGCTCCTCGCCCACCTCCGAGCTGACGTAGACGGTGCCCCACAACCCCTCGGCGCCGCCCGCGTCGGGGGCCACGGCCAGGCCCACCAGGGTCGCGCTCGCCGTGGCCGGGAACGTCGGCGCGGCGAGGGCGGGGGCGATCGACGCCGGGGCGGCGGCGATGCCCAGGGCGGCCGCGCAGGCGACGGTAAGGCGAAGACTCAACGGATGTCCACCTCGCGAAAGACCCGGCGCGCGGCCGGGGAACCCATGGATGATCGCGAGTCTAGGCAGCGCCCGGCAAAGCGACGGGCAAGGGCGCACCGGCCCGGGTAACGGTGTCCCGCCGCCCCGGTGGCCGGGGCCCGCGTCGGGGACCCCTGCTCAGAGCCTCTGCTCAGGGCCCCTGCTCAGGGCCCCGGGCCGGGACCCCGGGTCAGGCCCCGACCGGGCACAGGTCGACGTACGGGTTCCAGGCCTCGTACAGGTTCGGCTCCATGTCGGAGAACGCGGAGTTCCACTCGGCGGGCGTGGCGACCCGGTCCTGCTCCGCCGTGACGGGGACCTCCAGCAGCGCGGCCAGTTCCAGGGTGCCCATCTCCCCGGAGGAGATCCGGTCCCAGTGCTCCTCCAGCAGCGCGCGCACCCGCTCCGGGGGCTCCGAGACGACCCGCCGCCCCAGCTCCAGGTCGGCGGGGGAGGGGGCCATGTCGGTCAGGGCGCTCGCCAGGGTGTCGGTCCGCAGGTAGTCGTCCTCCGGCTCGTAGGCGGCGACGACGCGGTCCACGACCCAGGCGACCACCGCGGTCCGGGCCTGCCCGGTGCTCCGGCAGTCGTCCTGCCCGTAGGGGCCGGGCTCGCCGGCGGACATCCCCAGCGTCTTGCGGGCGAACGCCGAGTACAGGTACGAGTGCCAGGGATAGGTGTCGGGGTCCAGGTAGTCGTGGACGATCACCGCGGGCCGGGCGGCGTCGAACTCGCGGGTGTACCAGTTGGCGTCCTGCCACACCACCGGGGCGCCGGCCCGCGCGGCCTCGGGCAGCTCGTCCAGGACCGGGTCCAGGGTGTCGTGCCAGGAGGGGATCCAGGAGTCGTAGCCGGGCAGCGGGCAGTAGGTCACGCCCTCGACCTCCTGGCAGGGCCAGGGGCCCTCCACCCCGTACACCTCCGTGTCCGCGTACTCCCGGACGCTCAGCATCCCGTCGCGCCACACCGTCGAGTTGCCGTGGACGGCGACCCCCACGGCCCCGGACGCCAGCACGGCCGCGGCGACCGAGGTGGCGACCAGGACCCGGACGCGGCCGCGGGCGCCCAGCACCAGCACCACCAGCGCGGCCACCACCAGGCCGGTGTAGCCCAGCGAGTACATGTTCACGGTGGACAGGGACACCGAGTAGTCGGGGAAGGGGCTGATGACCTGCTGCAGGGCCATGGTCGCCCGCGACATGGCGCTGTTGAGCCGCTCCGACAGCAGGATGCCGTTGTAGACCATGTACAGCGGCAGGCAGAGCGCGAGGAGGACCAGCGGCAGGTACGAGCGGGTCCACAGGACCAGGAGCAGCGCCCCGAGCGGCCCGGCCGCCGCCACCAGGAACGGCACCGGGAGCGCCAGCGGGGTGATGATCCCGGCGGGTGGCAGGGGCTCGGCGGTCAGCCACAGCCACGACCCCAGCACGACCAGGATCACCCACAGCAGCAGCACGGCGGCCAGCGCCAGGGCCGTGGTCCGGCCGGTGCGGCCCAGCGGGGTCGCGGTGATCACCGGGTGGCGGGCCTCGCGCACCGCGGAGGGGGTGACGGCGCTGAACCCGATCGCGGCGATGAACAGGCTCGACGTGGACATCTCGGCGTACCAGGAGTCCACCGACTGGCCGGGGTAGGAGCCCGACCACATGAAGTACACGAGGAACAGCACGCTGCCGGGCAGCAGGAACGGCCCGCGCAGCAGGCGGACCGTGTTGAACAGCGTCAGTCGGACGAAGGTGGCGGTGCGCCTCACCGCACCGCCCCCGCGGGCTCGGCGGGTTCGGCCCCGGACACGCCGACGAGCAGCAGGTAGGCGTCCTCCAGGGTGGGCTCCACCGCGTTGAAGGCCGCCCCGGGCGGCAGCGGCGACCCCGGGGTCAGGACCCGGTGGCGCCCGTCGGGCAGCCGCCAGGAGGTCAGGCCGCTGCCCGGGTCGCCGGGCCCCTCCCACACGTGCCCGCGGGCGCGCGCGATCAGGTCGCCGGGCGCCCCGTCGAAGGCGACCCGGCCCCCGTCCAGGCACACGATGTGCCCGCACAGGGCGGCCACGTCCTCGATCTGGTGGGTGGACAGCACCACGGTGCTGTCCACGGCCAGCCGGGACACCAGGTTGCGGAACCGGATGCGCTGCTCGGGGTCCAGGCCCACCGTCGGCTCGTCCAGCAGCAGCAGCTCGGGGTCGCCCATCAGGGCCGAGGCCAGCGCCAGGCGCTGGCGCATACCGCCCGACAGGCGGCGCACCCGGCTGTGCCGCCGGTCGTACAGCCCGACCTGGCGCAGCACCCGGCGTACCTCGTCGTGCCGGGTGCGGCGCCCGCCCAGCTCCTTGAGCACCGCCATGTAGTCGAGCAGGGCGAACGCGGTGAAGTGCGGGTAGAAGTCGGGGTTCTGCGGCAGGTAGCCCAGCCGCCGCCGGACCTCGGTGCGCTCGACCGCCCGGGACGGGTCCAGGCCGAGCAGGCGCATCCGGCCGGAGGTGGTGTCCAGGTCGGTGGCCAGGCAGCGCATCAGGGTGGTCTTGCCCGCCCCGTTGCGGCCCAGCAGCCCGGTCACCCCCGGGCCCAGCTCCAGGTCCACCCCGTTCAGGGCGGTCCGGGTGCCGTACCTGCGGGTGACCCCGCTCAGCTCCACCCGGCCGGTGAGGGCGGTGGTCATGCCATCCTCACCCGCAGCAGCAGGACGCCGACCAGGGCGGCCAGGGCCACACCCCAGCACGCCTGGGCCTGCGGGGCGAACACCCCGACGGGGACCGTCTGCCCGGACAGGGACACCAGCCCCAGGACCGCCAGCCACAGGATCCCCACGATCCCCGAGGCCGCGCTCAGGTGGATCCAGTGGCCCAGCAGCAGCGAGCCCGCGACCAGGGTCAGCGAGGGCAGCAGCCAGAAGACCGCGTCCCAGGCGGTGGTGGTGTGCGGCAGCATCAGCGCCGCCCCGGTGCACAGCAGCAGGGCCGGGACCAGGACCGCGCAGGTGCGCAGGAACAGCAGCCGCTGCCCGGCCATGGGCGTGACCGAGGCCAGGGTGTGCGCCGGGTCGACCCCGCGCCCGTAGGCCAGGGCCACGCCGACCAGCGGCACCACCGGTGCCAGGAAGACGAACATCAGCGAACCGCGCGGCAGCAGGTGCGCGGCGAACAGGGCGGCGGCCAGGACCACCACGGTGGAGCCGAGCCAGGCCTGGTAGAGCCGCGGGGTGGCGGCCAGGAGCTTGGCGGTCTCCGCGCGCAGGCCGACGGCGGCCAGCACGGTCTCGACCGGGCCGCGCCGGGGCCGGTCCACGGTGTCGCGCAGTGATGCCCAGCTGTCGGCCAGCCACGACTCGTCGGCGGGCAGCAGGGATCGGCAGGGCGCGCAGTGCATCAGATGGGCCTCCACCGACATCGCGGTGATCTCGTCGCTTCTCCGGGCCGCGTAGTCGTGGGCCTGGGCCGGGGTCAGGTGCCAACCGCTCATGACGTCAATGCCTCCCGCAGACGCGCCTTGGCGCGCATCACCCGTGTCTTCACGGTGCCTTCGGGGATCTGGAGAATCTGTGCGGCCTCCTTCACGGTGAGTCCGTCCAGCACGGTCGCCTGTATGGCGGCCCGCAGCTCGGGGGACAGGGTGTGCAGGGCCGCGCCCAGGGGGCCGTGCTCGATGTTGAGCAGCACGGTGTCCTCGGCGGAGGCGTCCCCGATGGTCTCGTAGGGTTCCGCCTCGATGTCGGAGATCCACTGGTTGGCCCGCCGGCGCAGCTGCGAGATGAGCTGGCGGATGGCGATGGTCCACAGCCAGGCCCCGGCGTCGGTGTCGCCGGGCCGGGGTGTGAAGGAACCGGCGTTCTTCCACACGGCCAGGAAGGTCTCCTGGAGGGCGGCGTCGACCTGGTCGGGGTCGGAGCAGCGGTAGTTCAGGCGCGCCCGCAGCCAGGGGGCGTGCCTGCGGTGGAGGATCTCCAGCGCCTCGGCCTCGCCCGCCGCGATGGCGGTCAGCAGCACCGGGTCGGTGCTGTCGGGGCCGTAGGAGGGTGCGCGGCGGTGCGCGCGTCGGAACAGCTTCACGGTGGGGTTATCGCTCGGGGCTCGAAGGACGGTTCACGGTGTGCGGCCTTTTCGACGCTACCCGCGCGCCGGGGGGAGATCGTCCCGGCGGGTGGGAGAAAATGGGGTTTATGCGCCTGAGGATCTTCCTTGAGCCCCAGCAAGGGGCCACCTACGAGGACCAGCTCGCCGTGGCCAAGGCCACCGAGGAGCTCGGGTTCGACGCCCTCTTCCGTTCGGACCACTACCTGCACATGGGGGACTCGGCCAGCGGCCTGCCGGGGCCGACCGACGCCTGGATCACCCTGGCCGGGCTGGCCCGCGAGACGTCGCGGATCCGGCTGGGCACGCTGATGACGGCGGCGACGTTCCGCTACCCGGGCCCGCTGGCGATCACGGTCGCGCAGGTGGACCGGATGAGCGGCGGCCGGGTCGAGTTCGGGTTCGGCGCGGGCTGGTACGAGGAGGAGCACGCCGTGTACGGCATCCCCTTCCCGACCACGGCCCGGGAGCGGTTCGACCGCTACGAGGAGCAGCTCGACATCATCACCGGCCTGTGGTCCACCCCGGTCGGCGGCACGTTCAGCTACGAGGGCAAGTACTACCGGCTGGCGGAGGGGCCCGCGCTGCCCAAGCCGGAGCAGGCCCCGCGGCCGCCGGTGCTCATCGGCGGCACCGGACCGCGCCGCACCCCGCGGCTGGCCGCGACGTTCGCCGACGAGTACAACGTGCCGTTCTCCTCGGTGGCCGACACCGGGGCCGCGTTCGACCGGACGCGGGCGGCCGCGGCGGCGGTGGGGCGCGCCGAACCGATCGTCTACTCGGCGGCGCAGGTGCTGTGCGTGGGCCGCGACGAGGCCGAGATCGCCCGGCGGGCCGAGCGCATCGGCCGGGAGGTGGACGAGCTGCGGCTCAACGGCCTGGCCGGGACGCCCGCCGAGGTGGTCGACAAGATCGGCCGGTTCGGGGAGCTGGGCGCCGAGCGCATGTACCTCCAGCTGCTGGACATGGCGGACCTGGAGCACCTGGAGCTGGTGGCCTCGGCGGTCGCCCCGCAGCTGGACTGAGGGTTCGCGATGCGCCGGCGGGGTTCTGGAGGCCCGGAGGAGACGTCTTCGAGGAAGGGCCTGCGGCCGTAGGCCGTCCGTTGGGGGCGGTGGCGGGTGACGGGTGGGCGAGGATGTCGACGTAGGGCCACTGCGCTCCCTTGAACCCATTCCCGCATTCTCGGGGCGCATCGCACGAACCAAAGCGAAGCGGAGGTTCAAAAGAACAAGCAGGGGTGCTGACAGGGGGCGGGCGGGTTCACGATAACTTGATATCGAGATACAAGTGGGATAACTTGATATCAAGATAAACGAGGGTTCCCCCCGACCCGGGCCGGGCCCGGGTGTGTGACGTCGACCTCTCGGCGTCTCCCGGCCCCGAGCATCACGGGCGTCCGCGCGCAGCGGACCGCCTGGCCTGTGACGAGTGGTGTCGTCGCAGGTCATGGCCGCTTCCGAGAGGTCGGATACGGTCGGAGGACACCCCCGCGGCCCTCCGTCCACCCGGCGACCGGTTAGGGCGGCCTCAGTGGGTCCCGCATCCGCCCGATGGGGCAGGATGCCAGGGACAAAGTGGCGAGATCAGGAGGCAGACACCGTGTCCGCGAACAGCTTCGGCGCCCGTGACACGTTGCGCGTTGGCGACGAGTCGTACGAGATCTTCCGGTTGGACTCCGTGGAGGGCTCCAACCGGCTTCCCTACAGCCTGAAGGTCCTCCTGGAGAACCTTCTGCGCACCGAGGACGGTGCGAACGTCACCGCCGACCACATCCGCGCCCTGGCCGGCTGGGACGCCAAGGCCCAGCCCAGCCAGGAGATCCAGTTCACCCCCGCCCGGGTGATCATGCAGGACTTCACCGGCGTCCCCTGTGTCGTCGACCTCGCCACCATGCGCGAGGCCGTCCGCGACATGGGCGGCGACCCGGACAAGATCAACCCGCTCGCCCCCGCCGAGCTGGTGATCGACCACTCCGTGATCGTCGACCTGTTCGGCACCCCGGACGCGTTCGAGCGCAACGTCGAGATCGAGTACGAGCGCAACCAGGAGCGCTACAAGTTCCTGCGCTGGGGCCAGACCGCGTTCGACGAGTTCAAGGTCGTCCCGCCCGGCACCGGCATCGTGCACCAGGCCAACATCGAGCACCTGGCGCGCGTCACCATGAGCCGCAACGGCCAGGCCTACCCCGACACCTGCGTCGGCACCGACTCGCACACCACCATGCAGAACGGCCTGGGCATCCTGGGCTGGGGCGTCGGCGGCATCGAGGCGGAGGCCGCCATGCTCGGCCAGCCGATCTCCATGCTCATCCCGCGCGTGGTCGGCTTCAAGCTCACCGGCCAGCTCAAGCCCGGCACCACCGCCACCGACCTCGTGCTCACCATCACCGAGCTGCTCCGCCAGCACGGTGTGGTCGGCAAGTTCGTCGAGTTCTACGGCGAGGGCGTCACCTCCGTGCCGCTGGCCAACCGCGCCACCATCGGCAACATGAGCCCCGAGTTCGGCTCCACCGCCGCGATCTTCCCGATCGACGACGAGACCATCCGCTACATGCGCCTGACCGGCCGCTCCGAGCAGCAGGTCGCCCTGACCGAGGCCTACGCCAAGGCCAACGGCTTCTGGCACGACCCGGCCGACGAGCCCGAGTTCTCCGAGTACCTGGAGCTCGACCTGGGCGACGTCGTCCCGTCGATCGCCGGCCCCAAGCGCCCGCAGGACCGCATCGTCCTGGCCGAGGCCAAGGAGACCTGGCGCCACGACGTGCGCAACTACGTCTCCGACGAGGCCGACGAGGCGGGCGAGGAGTCCTTCCCGGCCTCCGACGCCCCGGCGCAGTCCGCCAACGGCGCGCGCCCGCACAAGCCCGTCAAGGTCACCATGGCCGACGGCACCGAGACCGAGATCGACCACGGCGCCGTCGTGATCGCCGCGATCACCTCCTGCACCAACACCTCCAACCCGTCGGTCATGCTGGGCGCCGCCCTGCTGGCCAAGAAGGCGGTGGAGAGGGGCCTGTCCCGCAAGCCGTGGGTCAAGACCTCCATGGCCCCGGGCTCCAAGGTCGTCACCGACTACTACGAGCGCTCCGGCCTGACCCCGTACCTGGACAAGCTGGGCTTCAACCTGGTCGGCTACGGCTGCACCACCTGCATCGGCAACTCCGGCCCGCTGCCGGAGGAGATCTCCAAGGCCGTCCAGGACAACGACCTGGCCGTCACCGCGGTGCTGTCCGGCAACCGCAACTTCGAGGGCCGGATCAACCCGGACGTCAAGATGAACTACCTGGCCTCGCCGCCGCTGGTGGTCGCCTACGCCCTGGCCGGGTCCCTGGACGTCGACATCACCACCGAGCCCCTGGGCGTCGGCAAGGACGGCGAGCCGGTCTACCTGGCCGACATCTGGCCGACCGCCGAGGAGATCCAGGAGGTCATGGACTCCGCGATCGCCGCCGACATGTACGAGTCGGCCTACGCGGACGTCTTCGCCGGTGACGAGCGCTGGCGCTCGCTGCCCACCCCGACCGGCAACACCTTCGAGTGGGAGGGCGAGTCGACCTACGTCCGCAAGCCCCCGTACTTCGAGGGCATGGCCGAGAACCCGTCCCCGGTCACCGACATCACCGGGGCCCGCGTCCTGGCCAAGCTGGGCGACTCGGTCACCACCGACCACATCTCCCCGGCCGGCGCCATCAAGCCGGGCACCCCGGCGGCCGAGTACCTCAAGGCCCACGGTGTGGAGCGCCGCGACTTCAACTCCTACGGTTCCCGCCGCGGCAACCACGAGGTGATGATCCGCGGTACGTTCGCCAACATCCGCCTGCGCAACCAGATCGCGCCGGGCACCGAGGGCGGCTACACCCGCGACTTCACCCAGCCCGACGCCCCGGTGTCGTTCATCTACGACGCCGCGCAGAACTACGCGGCGCAGGGCACCCCGCTGGTCGTCCTGGGCGGCAAGGAGTACGGCTCCGGCTCGTCCCGCGACTGGGCGGCCAAGGGCACCAGCCTGCTGGGCGTCCGCTCGGTCATCACCGAGTCCTACGAGCGCATCCACCGCTCCAACCTCATCGGCATGGGCGTCCTGCCCCTGCAGTTCCCCGAGGGCCAGAGCGCGGACTCCCTCGGCCTGACCGGCGAGGAGACCTTCTCCATCACCGGCGTGACCGAGCTGAACGAGGGCCGCATCCCCGCCACGGTGAAGGTGACCACCGACACCGGCGTCGAGTTCGACGCCGTGGTGCGCATCGACACCCCCGGTGAGGCCGACTACTACCGCAACGGCGGCATCCTGCAGTACGTGCTGCGCCAGCTGATCGCCGGGTAGTCACCTGGACTCCGCTGCCGTGCCCGACCGGCACGGCGCGCGGTTCACGGGGCCGCCATCGCCCGACCGGCG
>NZ_JBJJBV010000253.1:0-9768 GCF_045446735.1 Nocardiopsis protaetiae | reverse complement strand
GTACTCGGCAGGAGTGCGGGGAGAGGAGAGGGGAAGCTCCATGGCCAGGGTTTTCCCAGCTCGCTCGGCTGTCAACCCACACATCAAAGATCAGTATCTCATCCACAGGAGCAACCGGAACGGCCCTCAAGATCACGCCGAGGGCCGCTCGATAAAGGTCGACTCAGTTTTTCGGAGCCGGTGCCGCACAATACCGTTGCACCGGAGCGCGGAAGCCGACGCCGGTCTCACGCCAGGGCGGAGGGCCATCGCCCCGGTGTCCTGGGACTCGCGCCAGCGCACCACGCGGCCGCCGCCCTCGCCGAGGGGCCCGAACCCGGCGGCGCGCTCTTCGCCTTCTTCTCCGACGTGGTGGCGCAGGCCGCCGCGAACCGCACCGTCGTCGCCGCTGCTGCGCGCCGGAACCGACGCCGGCCCCGACCGCCCGGTGCGCGAGTCGGCCCCGGAGCTGGAACACCTGCTGTCCCTGGCCCGGGAGGCCGGGACGGTCCGCCCCGGTCTGGAGACCGGGGA
Organism: Nocardiopsis protaetiae; assembly: GCF_045446735.1. Taxonomy (NCBI): domain Bacteria; kingdom Bacillati; phylum Actinomycetota; class Actinomycetes; order Streptosporangiales; family Nocardiopsidaceae; genus Nocardiopsis; species Nocardiopsis protaetiae. The sequence continues at coordinate 9,255 of NZ_JBJJBV010000253.1, read as the reverse complement.
CGTCGTCGCCCTGCTCACCGCCGCCTGCCACGGGGCGCTGCACGGCGGGTGGGACGACCGCACCCGCGCACGCGCCCTGGGCGTCGTCTTCGCGGGGATGCGCGCCGACCGGGCATGACCCGGCCCGCCCCGGGGTCGCTCCCCCCGGGGCAGGCCGGTCCGGATCAGGCCTCGGGGGAGGCCGAGGCCGTCCAGTACAGGGCCTGGGCCACCTGGCCGAACAGCCCCTTGGGGTGGTTGCGGAACATCGGCTCGGTGCCGAAGAGCACCACCGCCGCGCCGTCGGCCGTTCCGCTGACCACCGCGGCCTGCCCGGCGGCCGCCCGCGGGCCGCCCGAGCCGTTGGCGTTGGCGCGCCAGTGCCCGGCCACCAGCGGGTCGGCGGCGTAGGACTGCTCCACCGCCACCCCCTCGCCCAGGCCGGTGAACCAGCTCGGCGAGTACACGAACGTGTGTCCGCCGGTGCCGGTGAGCGCGCCCTCGCCCGCCTCAGCGGCCACCACGCCGTTGGCGTCGGAGCGGCCCGCGACCCGGGTGGCCTCCAGCAGCCCCGCCTGGTCGTTGAGCCGGGACCCCGTGAGGCCGCGGCCCACCAGGCCGCCGCCGTCGGCGAGGAACCCGTCCAGGCCGGCCCGGGCACCGGCGTTCAGGTCGGCGTACACCAGGCCCGCGCCCGCGTACAGCACGTCCACCCCCGACCAGTCGAATCCGCCGTTGAGCACCGCCGTGGACACCGGCACCAGGTCGAAGCCGAGCGCCTGGAGGGTGAACACCTCGTCGGCGGCGCCCGCCACCGCCACGGTGACCGGCTCCAGGGCGGCCCCGCCCGGCTCGTCGGCGGCCGTGAACACCGACCCGTGCCGGTCGGCGGCCTCGGCGACGGCGTCGGCCGCACCCGGCGCGACCACCGCGCCGCCCCCGCTCCAGGTCACCTCGGCCCCGGCGGCGAGCAGCCCGTTGAGGGCGGCGGCGTCGGAGCCGTCGGCCACCTCCAGCCGCCACCCGGCCGCGCCGGGCTCCTCCACCCGGCCGGTGGGTTCGGCCACCGCCACCGCGGCGGTCGGCACCGTCACCGCCTCCCGCACCGGGGCGACCTCGGCGCCCCACAGCAGGCCGTGGCTCCAGCCCGAGATGTCGTACATGGCCTCGACGTCGTCGCTGATGTCGCGGCCCGCCTCCAGCAGCACGTTGGCCATGCCGCGTTTGGGCTGGCGCATGTCCACCACGTAGGACCCCGCCGGGTAGGCGTTCCCCTCGACGGTGAACGCCTCCTCGGCGCGGCCCACCCGCACGTCGTTGGCGATGAGGAAGTCGACCAGCCGCCCGGTGGCCCGGTCCCGCCCCGGCAGCACGTAGGCGCGCGGGAACTCGGTGGTGTACACGTCCTCGGGACCGAACCCGGGCACCCACCCCTCGGGCGGCACCACCTGCTCCTCACCGGCCGCGCCCCGCCGGAACACCTCGATCTGGTCGGCGATCAGCTCCTCCCGGTTCTCCCGGGCGAACTCGATGGTGGCCTCGATGGTGGCGGCGGAGATGTCGGTGTTGATGGCCGAGCGGCGCCGCAGCTCCGCCTCGGGCAGGTTCGTGTAGTCGGCGTTGTTGACCCGCATCGGGAACTCGACCGTGGCCGAGGCCACCGCGCCCTGGTAGGGGGCGTACATGGGGGTGAAGATGGGCGGCCAGTCGTCCCACCCGTCGGTGCTGTCCCGGAACGGGATCTGCGGCGGCAGCACCCCGTCGCCCTCGGGCGTGTAGCCCAGCTCCAGGATGGCCGCCTCCATCCGCAGAGCGTTCTCGTACGTGTTCTTGATGAACAGGTCGTACTCGTAGTTCTGCCCGTGCGGGGGCGTGCACGGCTCGATGAGGGTCCCGTTGACGTACCCGTGCTGGTCCACCATGACCAGCGGCTGGGTGTCGATCATGACCTGGCGCAGCGCCGCCGTCTCCGGTTGGGACACTGTCACGAAGTCCCGGTTGAGGTCGAACCCGGCCCCGTTGGCGCGGGTCCCGGCGACCCGCCCGTCGGGGTTGGCGGTGAGCACGAAGTACAGCCGCGCGCCGTCCAGCAGCTCCTCGGTGGCGGGCTCCTCGCTCAGCGCCAGCTCCTCGATGACCCGCAACGAGGCGTCGGTGCCCTCCCACTCGTTGCCGTGGATGTTGGCGTTGACCAGCACCGGGGTCTTGTACCGGTCGGGCAGGGTGCGGTCGCGGGCGGCCCGGGCGGGGTCGTCGGCGATGAGTTCGCGCATCCGCCGCTGCTGGTCGGCGCGGCCCCGGTTCTCCGGTTCGGTGAGGGTGACCAGGTACAGGTCCCGGCCGCGGGTGCTGGTGCCGATGATCTCGGCGCTGACCCGGTCGGAGTCGTCCATCAGTTCGTTGAGGACCGGGGCGATGTCGTGGTAGGGGGTCAGGCCCAGTTTGACGGAGTGGTCGGCGGGGTCCTCGGGGTGGACCGGCAGTTCGCTCTGGCGCGGGTAGGGGGTGGCGGGGTCCACCCCGGGCACCTGCGGCGGCGCGGGGGCGGCGAAGGTGCGGGCGGTGTCCTGGAACGGGGCGGCGGCGACGTCGTTGCGCTCGGGTCCGTTGCCGTGTTCGCGCAGGGCGGGGTCGGCCAGGGCGGGGGCGGGGGCGGCGAGCACGCCGGCGGCGACCGCGGCGGCGAGGGCCGCCGCGGAGACGGCCGTCAGGGCGGCCCGGCGGCGGGCGGGCGGGGGTGGGTACACGGGGGTCCTTCCTGGGGGGCTCTCTGCTTCCTATCCCGGGCACGGCCGGGCGGACAAGACGGTCTGCCGTGAAAACCGTGTTTCGTGCGACGCCCCGCCGCCCGACCGGCTCTTGGGGCCGACGCGGTGTCAGCGGGGTGCGGCGTTTACCCGACCGTGGTGTCCGGTCGGTACGGATCGGGCCGTGGGGGTCGCCACGCCGCCCGGATCCGCCTGTCACGCAGGCGATCGCGCCACCGTAATCCGGATCACGGAATTCCGTCGGCAAAGCCGGGATTTTCCCCGCCCCCGACCCTTGTTGGAGCCGGGAGTGCGGCCCTTCGGGGTCAGTCCACGGCGCCCCGCCCGAAGGCGGTTCACGGCGCCCGCGCACCGCGCGTCACGCGCACCCCTGAACATCCCGATTCCGGTAGGAGATTCTCCGGTGACCCTTGCCTCCGTGCGCCCCGATCGCCGCCACGCGGCGACCCCGACAACCGTCCCGGCGTCCCCGACGCCCGCGGCCCCCGCGCCGAACCCGAACGCCACGACCGCCCCGGCGGCCCCGACGGCACCGGCCGCCCGCCCCACCCCGGGCCGGGCCCGCGCCCTGCTGCTCGTCATCGTGCTGGGCGCCCTGTCCGCCGTCGGCCCGCTGGCCACCGACCTGTACCTGCCCGCGCTCCCCGACATCGCCGCCGACCTGGGCACCAGCGAGTCGGCCGTCAAGTTCACCCTGACCTCGGTCATGGCCGGCATGGCCCTGGGCCAGCTGGTGGTGGGCCCGCTCAGCGACCGCTGGGGGCGCCGCCTGCCGCTGCTCATCGGCACCGCCGTGTTCACCGCGACCACGGTCGCCATCGCGTTCTCGCCCACCGTGGAGGTCTTCTCCGTCCTGCGGTTCCTCCAGGGGCTGTCGGCGGCCGCGGGGCTGGTCGTGTCCCGCGCGATCGTCAGCGACGTCTACGACGGCGAGGCCGCGGCCGTGTTCTTCTCCCGGCTGGTGCTGCTGTCGGGCCTGGCCCCCATGCTCGGGCCGATCCTGGGCGGCCAGCTGCTGCTCCTGGGCCCGTGGCCGGTCCTGTTCGGCGCGCTGGGCGCGGTCGGCCTGCTCACCACCGCCCTGGTCTGGTGGGCGCTGCCCGAGAGCCTGCCCCGCGAACACCGCACCGCGGTGGACCCGCGCGGCCAGCTGCGGGTGTTCGGCTCCCTGCTGCGCGACCCGCGGTTCCTGCTGCCCACCCTCACCCTGGCGCTGGGCTTCGGCATGTCCTTCACCTACATCTCGGCGTTCTCGTTCGTGTCCCACAACGAGCTGGGCGCCGACGCCCAGCGGTTCGCCCTGGTGTTCGCGGTGACCACGCTCGGCATGATCCTGGGCAACCAGGTCAACGCCGTGCTGGTGCGGCACGTGGAGATCCACCGGCGGCTCGTCCTGGGCCTGGCCGGGTCGATCGCGTCGGTGGGGGCGCTGGCCGCCCTGGACGCCGCCGGTGCCGCGACGCTGCCGTCGGTGACCGCGGCCCTGTTCGCGATGATGCTGTTCACCGGCCTGGTCTCGCCCAACGCCACGGCGCTGGCGCTGGCCCACCTGCCCTCCGACCGGGCCGGGAGCGGCTCGGCGCTGCTGGGCACCCTCCAGTTCGGCCTGGGCTCGGCGGTGGCCGCGCTGGCCGGGTGGGGCGGCTCGGTGACCCTGTCGGGCATGACCGCGGTGATGTTCGCGGCCGCGGTGGGCGCCGCCGCGGTGTTCTCCGTGACGGCGGTCGGCGCGCGACGCGCCCGGACGCAAGCCGCGTGAATACGGGGTGAATGTCGGCCGGGGCCGTTAACCTGGGCGGTTCGTGCAAGGCGACCAGGGGGAAGCGGCATGTCCACCTTTCCGAACCCGCATGCCCGTCCGCTGACCGGGCAGGGACCGGCCGAATGGCAGGAGACGCTGGCCCGGTTGTCGCAGGCGACCGGGACGGCGTGGCTGACGGCGGTGCGCCCGGACGGCTCCCCGCACACCCGGCCGGTGCTGGCGGTGTGGGTGGACGGCCAGCCGTTCTTCGCCTCCGGGGCGGGCACCGCCAAGTCCCGGTTCCTGGCCGGGGAACCGAGGGTGAGCCTGGCGTTCACCGTGGGAGGGACGGACGCGGTGGTCGAGGGGTCGGCCGAGCCGGTCCGCGACCGCGACCGCCTCACCTGGGTGGCGGCCGCCTACGCCGAACGCCACGGCTGGGCGCCCGTCCCGGGGGACGGCGAGCTGACCGGGTCCGAGGGCGCCCCGACGGCGGGACCGCCCCCGTACGGCGTGTACACGGTGGTGCCCTCCAACGTGTACGCGTTCCCCAACGGCGAGGACGGCCCGGCGCCCACCCGGTGGCGGTTCGACGTGTGGCCCTGAGCCGATCCCATGTGAGACGTCCCGCCTCGGGGGTAAGGGTTCGCTGAAGAACTCAGGACAGTGGCCTCGACCCCCCTGCGGAGGCGGACTCATGCGAACGAAGATCGTCGTTTCCACCCTCGTCGTCATCTGGCTGGCCATCGGTGTGATCGCCGTGTTCCAGCGCGGACTGTTCAGCGACGCACCCTCGTGCTCCAACGTCGGCTACACCCTCGGGACCATCTTCGTCGGCCCCCTGAACTACATGGGGGTGAACCCGACCATCGAGTGCCCGCCCCTGCCCGAACCCTCCGAGTGACCCGTGTGACCCGCGTTTCGCCGCCGGTGCCGGGGGTCCCTCCCCCGGCACCGGCGCGCGCCCTCCGGCCGTGCCCCTTCAGCGGTCGCGCAGGCCCGCGGCGAAGCGGGCGATCGGGTGGGCGGGGTCGTCGAAGGTGCGCCCGGCCAGTTTGCGGCCGATGCGGCGCAGCAGGATCCCGTCCACGAACCGGTGCGGGAAGTGGCGGCACAGGAGGTTGTTGACCCGCCCGCTCATCGTCGTGGTGATGTTGTCGACCGGCCGCTCCCCCAGGGCGGCGCGCACGAACGCCGCCACCGCGTCGTCCAGGCTCTCCTCCGGGGAGGTGCCCTCCAGGCCGAGCCCGAACGCGACCGAGTCGCGCTGGATGGGCGTCTTGATGTACCCCGGGTAGACCACCGTCACGTCGACGGCGTCGCCGTACTCGATGCGCAGCGCCCGCGAGTAGGCGACCACCCCGTGTTTGCTCATCGCGTAGGACGCCGCGAACGGCAGCGCCACGAACGCCATCCCCGAGGCCACGTTGATCACCCGGCCCCGGACCGGGGAGGCGCACAGGGCGGGCAGGGCGGCGGAGGTGACCCGCCAGGGGCCCACCAGGTTGACGTCGATGACCGCCAGCGCCCGCTCGTCCGGCGGCGCCCCGGCGCTCTGCGGGGTGGCCAGTCCGGCGCAGTTGATGAGGACGTCCAGGCCGCCCAGGCGCTCGACGGCGGCCGCGACGGCGGCGTCCACCGACTCCTGGGAGCGGACGTCGCAGGCGATGAGGCCGTCGCCGTCGGTGTCGCGGTCCAGGCCGGCGACGGTGCAGCCGCGGCGGCGGAGTTCGGCGGCGGTGGCCGCGCCGATGCCGCTGGCCGCTCCGGTGATGATCACGCGCTTGCCGCTGCTCATGGGGTGGTCGCCTTCGTGTTCGTGGTGGTCAGGTCGTATCCGGCGGTGACCCGGCGGCGGGTCCGGCGGCGGAAGCGCCAGGTCCAGTCGGGCCACAGGGTGGCGTTGCGGCCGGTGGCGTCGCGGTAGAAACTGGTACAGCCGCCGGTCTCCCAGACGGTGCGGCGCAGGCGCTCGTCCACCCACCGGTTGAACTCGTCGTGGCGGTCGGCGCGCACCTCGACGGTGTCGGCGCCGCGGCGGCGCATGGCGCGCAGCAGCCGCAGCACGTGGTCGACCTGGGACTCGATCATGTAGACCATGGAGCTGTGGCCGAGGCCGGTATTGGGTCCCAGCAGCAGGAACAGGTTGGGGAAGCCCGGGACGGCGGTGCCCAGGTAGGCGCGCGGGCCGCCGCCGTACACGTCGGCGAGGGTGCGGCCGTCGCGGCCGGTGACGAGGTCGGCCAGGGGCATGTCGGTGACGTGGTAGCCGGTGCCCAGGATGATCGTGTCGACCTCGCGGGCCACCCCGTCGGCGCCCACGACGGCGCCCTCGCGGATGACGAAGTCGTCGATACCCGCGCGTTGGAGGCCTCGGCCCATCGCGAGGCCGGAGAATCCGGCGCCCACGACGGCGACCTTCACCCGTGTCGGTGGCATGCTCCCGCCTTCCGCTTCAATCAGGAACACTTGCGTACCTGATTGAGGCGGGACGCTACCACGGCGGCGGCGCGGTGGCCAGGCCTAGGGAGCCTCCTCCAGGGCGGAGAGGAGGGCGGCGGCGATCGCGGTGAGGTGGTCGACCAGCAGGTCGCGGTCGTCGGTCATGCCGCGCTGGAGCCAGTCGATGACCACCTCGGTCACCCCCGCGACCAGGGCGAGCAGCACCCGGTCCTGGCGAACGCGGTCGGCGGCGCGCCCCTTGGGGCGGCGCAGCGCCCGCCGCAGGGCCCGGCCGAGCAGTTCGGCGTCCTTGCGCAGCAGCCCGCGGCGGCGCAGCTCCATGCGGGGGGCGTTCACGTAGATGACCCGGGCGCGGTCGGGGTGCTCGTGGAGCATCTCGACCATGGCGCGCATCATCGGCCGCAGCAGGTCGTCCAGGCCGGCGGGGTCCCTGGGGGCGGCGGCGGTCAGCCCGGCCAGCAGCCAGTCGTTCTGCTTGCGGTGCACGGCGTGCAGCAGGTCGTCGCGGTCGGAGAACTCCTCGTAGAAGTGCCGTTTGGACACCTTGGCCAGGGTGCACACGTCGGCGACGGTGACGTCGTCGTAGTCGCGGGCGGCGAACAGGCGCAGGGCCGCGTCCATGATCCGCCCCCGGCGCTCGGCCGCGCGCTCCTCGCGCGAGCGCCCGCCGTAGGTCTCCCCGCGTTCGGCCGTGTCCCGACCACCGACCACGTCGTCCCCCTCGCCTCGCCGTCCCGCCGCCTCGGTCCGCCCGCCCACGATAGCCCCGACCGGGCCGACCCCACCGCGACAATCAGGAACGCAAACGTTCCAGACTCTTGCGCGGGGCTCCACGACGGCCTTAACGTGACCTGACCCACACCGCGATGCGGGCCCGGCCACCGGATCCGCGCGGTTCCCGTCTCCCCCCGGAGGAACCGGCCATGGCCACCGACGACGTCCGCACCGCCGCACCGCCGCCGCAGCGCGGGCTCATCGCCCGCCCCGGCCTGATCCTCGCGCTGCTGTTCGCCGCCAACCTGCTCAACTTCTACGACCGCACCATCCCGGCGATCGTCGTCGAACCCCTCAAGGCCGAGTTCTCCCTGAGCGACGCCCAGATCGGCCTGATCAGCGCCGCCTTCACCATCGTCTACGCGGTGGTGGGCATCCCCCTGGGCCGGCTGGCCGACCGGATCTCGCGCAAGTGGGTGCTGGCGGTGTGCCTGGTCGCCTGGAGTCTGTTCACCGCCGCCACCGGTATGGCCGACATCTTCCTCGTCCTGGTGTTCATCCGGCTGCTGGTCGGCGTCGGCGAGGCCGGGTTCGCGCCCGCGGCCACGTCGATGATCGCCGACCTGTACCCGTCCGAGCGGCGCGCCCGCGCCGCCGGGCTGCTCCAGCTGGGGCTGCCGGTCGGCCTGATCCTCGCCTACTTCACCGTCGGGTCGATCACCGAGGCGTTCGGCACCTGGCGGGCGGCGTTCCTGCTGGCCGCGGTCCCGGGCCTGTTCCTGGCGGTGCTGCTGCTGTTCGTGCGCGAACCGCTGCGGGGCGCCGCCGAGCGGGTCGCCCCCGCCCCGCCGACCGCCGCGCCGTCGGCCCCGGTCCTGTCGGCATCCGGAGTCGAGCGGCCCTTCCAGCGGCTGCTGCGCACCCCCACGCTGTGGTGGCTGGTCTTCGCGGGGATCGGCGCGCAGGTCTCCGCCTACGCCGTCACCACGTTCAGCGTTCCGCTGTTCCAGCGCTTCTTCGGCACCGACCTGACCACCGGCGCCCTGCTCACCGGTGTCACCGTCGGCCTGACCGGGCTGGTGGGGCTGACCGCGGGCGGCCGGGCGGCGGACCTGGCCGGGCGCCGCTCCCCCGCCGCCCGGGTGGGGGTGGGCGCGGCCAGCGTGCTGGCGGCGGTGCCGCTGACGTTCGTGCCGTTCCTGTTCGGCGCCGAGGCGATCGGCCTGTTCACCGCCGTGTTCTCGCTGGGCTGGCTGCTCCAGTACGTGTACTTCACCGCCGCCTACCCGGCGATCGCCGACGTGGCGGTGCCGCGCCTGCGCGGCACGGCGATGGCGGTCTACCTGGCCGCGTCCTACCTGCTGGGCGGGGCGCTGGGCCCGCTGCTGGCCGGGGCGCTCTCGGACCGGTTCGCGGCCGCGGCGGTGGGGGTGTCCGCCGCCCAGGCCGCCGCCGTCGGCCTGCACACCAGCCTGATGATCGTGGTCCCGGCCGGTCTGCTGGTGGCCGGGCTGGGGCTGCTGGGCGCCTCGCGGACCATCGCCCGCGACAGCGCCCGCAAGGACGCCGAGGTCTGACCGGGCGGGGGGG
>NZ_JBJJBV010000252.1:0-9837 GCF_045446735.1 Nocardiopsis protaetiae | reverse complement strand
GCCGCCGGGGCGCGGTCCCGTTCGGGGACACGTCCCGGTCCCTGCGCACCCCGCCCCGCCCGGGAATCTATGCTGGTGGGCAACCGCCCCACGGCGGGACCTCCTCACCAGCCAGGGAAGCGAAGAATGAACGTACTGCTCACCGGCGGGGCCGGGTACATCGGCTCGCACACCGCGGTCGAACTCCTCCAGGCCGGGCACCGGGTCGTCGTTCTGGACAACCTGGTCAACAGCCACGCCGAGTCGCTGCGCCGGGTCGAGCGGATCACCGGGCACGCGCCGGTGCTGGAGACCGGCGACTGCACCGACCGGGAGACCGTCGCCCGCGTCCTGGCCGAGCACGACATCGACGCCGTCGTGCACACCGCCGGCCTCAAGGCCGTGGGGGAGTCCGTCGCCCAGCCGCTGCGCTACTACCGCAACAACCTCGACGCCCTCCTCTCCCTGGTCGAGGCCATGGACGAGCACGGCGTCCGCGACCTGGTCTTCAGCTCCTCGGCCACGGTCTACGGCGACCCCGAGACGGTGCCCATCCCCGAGGACGCCGCCCTCAGCGCCACCAACCCCTACGGCGCCACCAAGCTGTTCGGCGAGCGCATCCTGGCGGACCTGGCCGCCGCCGACCCGCGCTGGCGCATCGTCTCCCTGCGCTACTTCAACCCCGTCGGGGCCCACCCCAGCGGCCTGATCGGCGAGGACCCGCAGGGCGTCCCCAACAACCTGCTGCCCTACATCGCGCAGGTCGCCGCGGGCCGCCGCGAGTTCCTCCAGGTGTTCGGCGACGACTACGACACCGCCGACGGCACCGGCGTGCGCGACTACCTGCACGTCGTCGACCTGGCCCGCGGCCACCTGGCCGCCCTGGAGCACCTGGCCGACGCCCCCGGGCACCGGGTGTACAACCTCGGCAGCGGCCGCGGCTACTCGGTCCTGGAGTGCCTGCGCGCGTTCGAGAAGGCCGTGGGCCGCCCCCTGCCCCACAAGGTGGTCGCGCGCCGCCCCGGCGACATCGCCGTCTGCACCGCCGACCCCACCGCCGCCGCCCGCGACCTGGGCTGGAAGGCCGACCGCGACCTGGACGAGGCCTGCGCCGACGCCTGGCGCTGGCAGTCGGCCAACCCGCGGGGGTTCGCGGGCTGAGGGGGCTCACGCGCTGGGGGCCACGGGCTGGTAGGGCTCGCGCCGCGGGGGTCCGCGGGCTGAGCCCGACCGCACACCCGGCGCGGACCCGCCGGACACGGCCAACGCCCTAGACTGGGCGTATTCCCTTGAACTCCTGCGGAAGGTCCTCCGTCGTGTCCGTTGGTGCTGACAGCACGTTCGACACCGTCCTCGTCGTGGACTTCGGCGCGCAGTACGCGCAGCTGATCGCCCGGCGGGTGCGCGAAGCTCACGTGCACAGCGAGATCGTGCCCTCGACCATGCCCGTGGAGGAGATGCTCGCCAAGAAGCCGAAGGCGATCATCCTCTCCGGCGGCCCGTCCTCGGTGTACGCCGAGGGGGCGCCCAACGTCGGGGCCGAACTCTTCGAGACCGGCGTCCCGACCTTCGGTATCTGCTACGGCTTCCAGGCCATGACCCGCGCCCTGGGCGGGACGGTCGACAAGACCGACCTGAGCGAGTTCGGCCGCACCGAGCTCACGGTGACCGACGGGGACTCCCTGCTGTTCACCGGGCTGCCCGCCGGGCAGTCGGTGTGGATGTCCCACGGCGACTCGGTGATCGAGGCCCCCGCGGGCTTCCGCGCCGTCGCCACCACCGCGGGCGCCCCGGTGGCCGCGTTCGAGGACACCGACCGCCGCCTCTTCGGCGTCCAGTTCCACCCCGAGGTCCTGCACAGCGAGCACGGCCAGGAGGTGCTGCGCCGCTTCCTGTACGAGGGCGCGGGCTGCCGCCCCACCTGGACGATGCTGAACATCGTCGACGAGCAGGTCGCCCGGGTCCGCGAGCAGATCGGTGACAAGCAGGTCATCTGCGGCCTCAGCGGCGGCGTCGACTCCGCGGTGGCGGGCGCCCTGGTGCAGCGCGCCGTCGGCGACCGGCTCACCTGTGTGTTCGTCGACCACGGCCTGCTGCGCAAGGGCGAGGCCGAGCAGGTCGAGAAGGACTTCGTGGCGATCACCGGCGCCCGCCTCAAGGTCGTGGACGCCGAGGAGCGCTTCCTGACCGCGCTGGCCGGGGTGACCGACCCCGAGGAGAAGCGCAAGATCATCGGCCGCGAGTTCATCCGCGTCTTCGAGCAGGCGGCCCGCGAGGTCGTCGCCGAGAGCGGCCAGACCGGCGGCGAGGTCGAGTTCCTGGTGCAGGGCACCCTGTACCCGGACGTGGTGGAGTCCGGCGGCGGCACCGGCACCGCCAACATCAAGTCGCACCACAACGTGGGCGGCCTGCCCGACGACCTCCAGTTCACCCTGGTGGAGCCGCTGCGCGAGCTGTTCAAGGACGAGGTCCGCAAGGTCGGCGAGGAGCTGGGCCTGCCCCCGGAGATGGTGTGGCGCCAGCCCTTCCCCGGCCCGGGCCTGGGCATCCGCATCATCGGAGAGGTCACCCGCGAGCGCCTGGACATCCTGCGCGAGGCCGACGCCATCGCCCGCGAGGAGCTGTCCCACGCCGGGCTGGACCGCGAGATCTGGCAGTGCCCGGTGGTGCTGCTCGCCGACGTCCGCTCGGTGGGCGTCCAGGGCGACGGCCGCACCTACGGCCACCCCGTGGTGCTGCGCCCGGTCAGCAGCGAGGACGCGATGACCGCCGACTGGTCGCGCGTGCCCTACGACGTGCTCGCCAAGATCTCCAACCGGATCACCAACGAGGTCCGCGAGATCAACCGGGTGACCCTCGACGTCACCAGCAAGCCCCCGGGCACCATCGAGTGGGAGTAGGCGCGGGGGAGCAGCCTCCCACCGCCCGCACGTAAGGGGCCCGGCCGATACCTCGGCCGGGCCCCTTCGCGTTCTCCGGGTACGGGCGCGGGTCAGTCGTCCCGGAGGAAGATCTCGGCGGGTTCCGCGAAGCGGGTGTGCTGGAACAGCAGGGCCTCGGGGTAGTCGCCGAATTCGAGCGTGAACACCATGATCCCGCCGGCGGTCTCGCCCGGCTGGACGGTCTGCCACAGGGAGTCCTGCTCCTCCACCCGGCTGGGCCGGTCCGCGACGACCTGCGGGTGCCGCCCGGTGCGCACGGCCTGGATCTCGCGGTCCAGCAGCACGGGCTGCTCGCTCAGGTTGGTGTAGGAGACGTCGAGCACGCAGTAGTGCCCGTTCTCCTGCACCCGGACCTCGCGGCTGGGGATGGTCGTCAGGTCGCACTCCACGTCGAGCACCTCCACGTGGGCCAGGCCGTCGGCGCTGGTGGCCGCCATCAGGCCGCTGCCCGCGGTGGGCGGGGCGTCGGTGTCGTCGTCGCCGGGCTGCTCCTCCGGGGCCGCGGAGGAGCCGGGCTGCTCCGTCTGCGGGGTGGTCGGGGGCTCGTTGTCGCCCAGGTTGGTCACCACGTACAGCAGCGCCAGCAGAGCCAGGACCAGCGCCACGGCGGCCGCCGCGGCGACGATGACCAGGCCGCGCCGGTTGCCCGGGCCGGCCGGCCGGTGCGGGGGCGGCGGCACCGGCGGCACGTACGGCTGCGGGCCCGGCCGCGGCGCCTGCTGGTCGGCGGGCGGCACGATCGGGATCGCCCCGGTGGAGGCCGGGTGTCGGGCGGGCGGCGGCCCGACGGGCGCGCCCGCCTGCGGGTGCGGGGGCGGCGGCGGTCCCTGCGGGTGCCCGCCGCCGGGGTGCCCCGGGGCCGGGCGCACGAACGTTCCGCTCTGGTGCGGGTTGGGTCCGGGCGGCGCGGGCGGCGCCTGGTAGGCGCCGGGGGCCGGGTGGCGCATCCCGGTCATGGTCTGGTGGGCGCCCTGCGGCGGCCCGTGCGGCATCGGCGGGGGCAGGTTGGGCCGCCACGACTGGTGCAGCGCGTGCGACACCATGTCGTTGGGGTTGGAGGTGTCCTCGCCGCCCGCCAGCTCCAGCAGCAGGTCCTGGGCGGTGGGCCGCCGGTTGGGGTCCTTGTCCAGGGCCCGCAGCACCAGCCGGTCCAGGGGGCTGTCGAGGTTGCCGATCTGGGGTTCGGCGAACAGCACCCGCTTGCCCAGCGTCATGGCGTCGCCGTTGCCGAACGGGTGGGTGCCGTTGCCCGCGAACGCGACCAGGCACCCCCAGGCGAAGATGTCCGCCTTGGTGGTGACCTGCTCCTCCAGCAGCTGCTCGGGCGCCATCCAGCCCGGGCTGCCCATGACGATGCCCGTCTGGGTGTGGTTGGTGGCGGTGTTCATGGCCCGGGCGATGCCGAAGTCGATCACGCGCGGACCCGACAGCGACAGCAGCACGTTGGCGGGCTTGAGGTCGCGGTGCACCAGGCCGGTGCGGTGGATCGCGGCGAGCGCGGCGGCCACGCCCAGGGCGAACCCGTGCAGGGTGGAGGAGTCCAGGGGGCCGTTCTGGGCGATGTGCTCGGCCAGCGCGGTGCCCGCGATGTACTCGGTCACCATGTACGGGCGGTTCTCGAACGTGCCGTGGTCCAGGACCTTGGCGGTGCAGAAGGAGGCGACCTTGCGGGCGTTCTCCATCTCGTCGCGGAACCGCGCCCGGGTCGCCTCGTCGAAGGCGAGTTCGGGGCGGATGACCTTGATCGCTACCTGGTTGTTCCGGTCCGGCAAGCTGCCGAGGTAGACGGTGCCCATGCCGCCGCTGCCCAGCTTCCCGGACAGCACGTAGGGCCCGATGGTGGCCGGATCTCCGGCGCCCAGCGGTTCCAGGTTCTTCGGGAGCCCATCCGACGGCAAGTAACCCTCCCCGACGGTGTCCAAACTCCGCCTTGCCCCAAGGTAGCGGTGTTTGTGCCCTGATTCCCACTCACGGACCGCATCGGGCCGGTTCGCGGAAGGGCGGTGACTGACATGACAATGGTGACGATCCCCGAATCGTGTCCTTGGTTCCCGTTTCCGCCCGAACATCGTGTTCGTCTCACGGAACAGGGGTGAACACAGCGGTTCCCCTGCGGGGATGTGCGTTCACGCAAGGTAGGGGGTTCCTTTACGATTGGGGACTCGTGACAGTTGATACCACCGTAACCGTGCGGGTTCCCGCGAAGGTCAACCTCCAGTTGGCGGTGGGGCCCGCACGTGAGGACGGGTTCCACGACCTCGTCAACGTTTTCCACGCGGTCTCGCTGTTCGATGAGGTTACCGTCCGGGAGGCGGGACCGCGCAGTGGGCGACCCGACGGTAGCACCTCGCCGGGCGGGGGGACCCTTCTCGCCGAACTGACCGCGAACGGTCGTTCGGTATCCCACCTGTCACGTGTGCCCCTGGACGCCTCGAACCTCGCCGCGGCCGCCGCCGACCTGCTGGGCCGGGAGACCGGCCGGGGCCGCCCGGTGCGGATCCACCTGGAGAAGCGCATCCCCGTGGCGGGCGGGATGGCCGGCGGCAGCGCCGACGCGGCGGCCGCCCTGGTGGCCTGCGACCGGCTGTGGGGGACGGACCTGCCCCGCGAGGACCTGCTGCGGATGGCCGCCGAACTCGGCAGCGACGTGGCCTTTCCCCTGGTGGGGGCCACAGCGGTGGGCCGGGGCCGGGGCGAGATCCTGGAGCCGGTGGCCAGTCCGGGCCGGTACCGCTGGGTGTTCGCGCTGTCCCCGCACGGCCTGTCCACGGGCGCGGTGTTCGCCGAGTACGACCGGCTGCGGCCCGACGCCCCCGCCCCGGAGCTGAGCGCGGCCCTGCGGGACGCGCTGGCCGCGGCGGATCCGGCGGCCCTGGGCCGGGCGCTGGCCAACGACCTCCAGGAGGCGGCGCTGTCGCTGCTGCCGGAGCTGGAGCGCACGCTCAAGACGGGCGCGTCGGCCGGGGCGCTGGGCGCGCTGGTGTCCGGGTCCGGGCCGACCTGCGCGTTCCTGGTGGGCGGCGACGCCGAGGAGGCGTCGGTGGTGGCTGAACGGGAGGCCGCGGTGGTGGCCGCGCTGGAGGCGAGCGGGCTGTGCGAGCAGATCGTGCGGGCCGACGGGGACGTTCCCGGCACGGTCTTCGTGTGACGTAAATCACCCTTGATTTCCGGGCGGGAGCCCCCGGTCTCCGCATTGACCTCAACCTTGGTTGAGATTGAAGACTGGGGGCATGCCGACGACACCAGCCCTCACCCGCTACGCCGACCTGCCCGCCCTCATCGGTCTGATGGAGGGCGACGAGAAGCACAGCGTGGCCGCGCACTCCACGCTCGACGTCGTCTGGGTCCTCTACGACAGGGTCCTGGAGGTCTCGCCCGAGACCGCAGACGACCCCGCCCGCGACCGGTTCCTGCTGTCCAAGGGCCACGGGCCCGCCGCGTTCTACGCCGTCCTGGCCGCCAAGGGCTTCCTCGACGTGTCCGCGCTGCGCGGCTGGACCGCGTTCGACTCCGCCCTGGGCCACCACCCCGACCGGGTGCTCGTCCCCGGCGCTGAGATCGGCAGCGGCTCGCTCGGCCACGGCCTGCCCATCGCCCTGGGCACCGCCCTGGGCCTGCGCGCCCAGGACGTCCGCCGCCCCGACGGGACCGCGCCCCGCACCGTGGTGCTCGTCGGCGACGGCGAACTCGACGAGGGCAGCAACCACGAGGCCATCGCCGCCGCCGGGCGGCTGGGCGTGGCGTCCCTCACCACCGTCGTCATCGACAACGGGTCGGCGCTGCACGGCTGGCCCGGCGGGATCGCCCGCCGCTTCGAACTGGAGGGCTGGGCCACCCGCGAGGTCCAGGGCCGCGACCACGACGCCCTGCACGCCGCGTTCACCCGCCCCTGGGGGGACCGGCCGCTCGCCGTCGTCGCCCGCGTCCGCCCCGCGTCCTGACCCGCCGAACCGAGGGAGCACCACCGTGACCAGCACCACGACCGCCACCGCCCGACCCGTGCCGCCCCGGACCGCTCAGAAGAGCATGCGCGAGACGTTCGGCGCCGTCGTCAGCGAGGAGATGGAGAACGACCCGCGCATCGCCGTCGTCCTCGCCGTCATCTCCGGAGAGATGTTCCACCGGGCCGGAGCCCGCCACCCCGGGCGCGTCATCGACCTGGGCATCCGCGAGCAGGCCATGATCGGCACCGCCGGCGGGCTCGCCCTCACCGGGCTGCGGCCGGTGGTGCACAGCTACGCGCCGTTCCTGGTGGAGCGACCCTTCGAGCAGCTCAAGATCAGCCTGGGGCACCAGGAGGCCGGGGCGGTCCTGGTGAGCATCGGCGGCTCCTACGACGCCTCCGAAGAGGGCCGGACCCACCAGGCCCCCGAGGACGTCGCCGTGATCGACACCCTGCCCGGCTGGACCGTCCACGTGCCCGGCCACGCCGACGAGGTGCGCGCCGCGCTGCGCGACGCCCTGCCCGGCGATGACCGCGTGTACATCCGGCTGTCGGGCACCGCCAACCGCGAGCCGCGGCCGCTGACCAAGGACCTGGCCGTGGTCCGACCCGGCTCGGCCCGCTCCGCCGGGGTGGTCGTGGCCGTCGGCCCCATGCTCGACCGCACCCTGGAGGCCACCGCCGACCTCGACGTCACCGTCGCCTACACCGCCACCGTGCGCCCCTTCGACCGCGCCGGACTCAACACCCTGGTGGCCGCGGCCGGGAACGCCGACGTGATGCTGGTGGAGCCCTACCTCAAGGGCACCTCGGCGCACGAGGTCTCCGAGGCGCTGGCCGACCGCAGGCACCGCCAGCTCTCCCTCGGTGTGCCCAGGAACACGGAGCTGCGCGCCTACGGCACCCCGGCCGACCACGCCCGGGCGCACGGGCTGGACGCGGAGGGAATCGCGCGTGCGGCCAGGGACTTCTTCCTGGTGTAGGGCCGCTTTCAGAGAGCATGTGCCGGGCCGTGTGCCGGGTTGGCCGTCCGGGGAACCCGATGCCCGACGCCATGTGAAATCCTGATATGTAGTGATACGGACCTGCCCGGGGCCTTGCGTGGTGCGGCCCCGGGCTCCTTTCGTCCAGGGCACCCGGTGGTACCGGGGACAATGGAGACGATGACGAATCTGGTCAACCTTCAGGACGTGTCCCTGGCCTACGGGCCCCTCGTGCTCCTCGACTCGGTGTCACTGGGCGTGGACGAGGGCGAGCGCATCGGCGTGGTCGGCCGCAACGGCGGCGGAAAGTCCACGCTGATCTCCGTGCTGGCCGGGGCCTTGCCCCCCGACTCCGGCCGGGTGGTGCACAACCGCGGCCTGCGCGTGGGCTTCCTGCACCAGCGCGACGACTTCCCCGACACCACCGTCGGCGCGTTCGTGCTGGGCGAGCGCGCCGAGCACGAGTGGGCGGGCGACTCCCGCGCCCGCGACATCCTGCGCGGGCTGCTCGGCGGCTGGAGCCTGGACACCCCCATGGCGGGGCTGTCCGGCGGCGAGCGCCGCCGCGCCGGGCTGGCCCGGCTGCTGGTCGGCGACCACGACCTCATCGTCCTGGACGAGCCCACCAACCACCTCGACATCGAGGGCATCCACTGGCTCGCCGGGCACCTGCGCGACCGCCCCGAGGCGCTCGTGGTCGTCACCCACGACCGCTGGTTCCTGGACGCCGTCACCACCCGCACCTGGGAGGTGGGGCGCGGCAGCGTCGAGCGCTACGAGGGCGGGTACGCCGCCTACGTGCTGGCCAAGGCCGAGCGCGAGCGCCAGGCCGCCGCCAGCGAGGAGCGCCGCCAGAACCTCATGCGCAAGGAGCTGGCCTGGCTGCGCCGCGGCGCCCCCGCGCGCACCTCCAAGCCCAAGTTCCGCATCGAGGCGGCCAACCGGCTCATCGCCGACGAGCCGCCCGCGCGCGACACCGTCGAGCTGGTCAGGTTCGCCAGCTCCCGCCTGGGCAAGACCGTCATCGACCTCAAGAACGTGACGGCGACCGTCCCGGGGCGGACCCTGCTGGACCACCTCACCTGGCAGCTCGGCCCCGGCGACCGGATCGGCCTGGTCGGGGTCAACGGCGCGGGCAAGTCCACGCTGCTCAAGATCCTCGCCGAGGAGCGCGAGCCCGACTCGGGCCACGTCCGCACCGGGCGCACCGTCCGCCTCGCCCACCTGTCCCAGAACGTCACCGAGCTGGACCCGCAGGCGCGCCCGCTCCAGGCGGTCATGGACGTGCGCGAGCACGTGACCATCGGCAAGCGCGACTACACCGCCAGCCAGATGCTGGAGCGGTTCGGGTTCCGCGGCGAGCGCCAGTGGACCCCGATCGGCGACCTGTCCGGCGGCGAGCGGCGCCGCCTCCAGCTGCTGCGGCTGCTCATGGACGAGCCCAACGTCCTGCTGCTGGACGAGCCCACCAACGACCTGGACATCGAGACCCTCACCGAGCTGGAGGACCTGCTCGACGGGTGGCCCGGCTCCCTGGTGCTGGTCTCCCACGACCGGTACTTCCTGGAGCGGATCACCGACCGGGTGCTCGCGCTCATGGGCGACGGCTCGCTGGCCTTCCTGCCGAACGGGGTCGACGAGTACCTGGAGCGCCGCGCGGCCACCGCCGACGAGGTCACCGTGCCCCTGGGCGCCTCCGAGACGGCCGCCGCCCAGGCCCCGGCCGCGGCCCCCGCCGTGTCGGCGGCCGACCGCCGCGCCGCGCAGAAGGAGATGCAGCGCGTCGAACGGCGGATGGACAGGATCGCCAAGCGCGAGGCCGAGCTGCACGAGCAGATGGCGGCCGCCGCCGAGGACTACACCCGGCTCGCCGAACTCGACGCCGAGGCCAAGGCCCTGGCGGGCGAGAAGGAGGAGCTGGAGCTGATCTGGCTGGAGCAGGCCGAACTGGTCGGCGACTGACCCGGCCGGTCCCTCCGGGGCGGCCGGG
>NZ_JBJJBV010000251.1:0-18088 GCF_045446735.1 Nocardiopsis protaetiae | reverse complement strand
GACGGAGCGCTGCCAGGCGAGGAATTCGCCTTGGCGGCGGACGGCGTTCTTCTCCTCCTCGGTGAGGTCGTCGGGGATGGGGTCGTCGGCCGGGTCGGTGTAGCCGGGCTTGCCCATGTCCTACTCCCTGCTCTCGGTAGTGTCCGTGGTGGTGTGGCCGGCCAGCAGCTCCCGCATGGTGGCGTGGTCGGGTGCGGCCAGGCGCTCGTGCGGGTCACCGGGCCCGGCCCAGCCGAGGGGCCGGTAGGCGACGACTTCGGTTCCGCCGTCGGGGGTGGGCTCCAGGGTGAGGACCCAGCGGCCGTGGATGAGGTCCTCCAGCACCCGCACCCTTGGGTCCGGGGTCGTGGGTTCGGTGGTCATAGGGCCTCCAGGGGGCTGCGCCAGACCGGGTGGAGGGGGTGGGGGTCGCGGCCGGAGGTGACCGCGACCCGGGTGGTGCACCCGTGGGTGGCTGCGTAGACCGCGTGGCCTTCCAGGGTGGGTCCGAGGTAGCGGAGCGGGACCTGGTGGACGCTGGCCCAGAACCCCAGGGTCTGGATCGAGGAGAACTCGCGGATGTCGCACACGCGCCGCATCACGCCGCCTTCCCCAGGTTCCACTTCAGGATGCGGGCGGCCGCCAGGGAGTCCTTCCACAACCCGTCCCGGTCGGCCGTCAGGTGGGTGGTGGTGCGGAACGCCATGGTCCGGGCCCGCAACCGCGCGGCCGCCCGGCTCTTGGCCGTAGGGGACCCCGGCCGGGGGTGAATGCGGGTGCGGCTGCCCTGGCGTAGGGCCTGGATGCGGGGCCGGGAGGCCAGGGCGGCGGTGAACCCCGAGCCGGGCACCGCCTTCGCGACCGCGTCCGCGATCGAGGTCGGCGCCGAGACCGAGAGTGCGGTCGGGGGTTCGGGCCGTCGCTCCGGGCTGGTGCGGGGCTCCGGAACCCGGGGCCGGCCGGAGGAGGCCGCGTTGCCGACCCTGCGCGGCAGCGGGGGCGGGGGTGCGGGCGCCACCGGTGCCGGGGTCGGCGTCTGGGGCGGGGTGGCGTGGGAGATCCACTGCCGCACCGCCAGGGTCAGCGGCGCCAGGTCACACCCCGGGTGCGTGGTGTACATACGGGCCCGGCTGGCTTTGCGGGGTCGCCTCCATCGCAGGGCCTCGGAGGCCAGCCAGCGGGCGGCCACGAGTTCGGAACAGTTCAGGTAGCGGTATCGCGCCATGGGCGCACACCTCCGGTCAGGGTGCCGGGTGGGAAGCCCGGCGGACAAACATCGGGTAGCTCCATGGTCACCTATCGCTCTTAAATCTGCAATGCTCAAATCTGATTTGATTGCTAGAACTTGTGCGCGCAGGCAAGAGTGATGTGAGAGGTGAGAAGAATGTCTGATTCCCAGAGTTCGGCCGTAGGATCAGGAAGCACCGATGAGTTGGGGGGAGACGACGTGGCAGGCAGCCCGACCGTGCGACGCCGCCGGCTGGCACGCAAGCTTCGCGAGCTGCGAGAGGCCGCTGGGCTTACATCGGACGCCGCCACCAAGGCGGCCGGGTTCTCCCGGGGCAAGCTGACCCGGATGGAACGCAACGAGTGGAAGCTTCCCTCGGTCCGCGACATCGAGAAGCTTCTCGATGTCTACGGCGTCACCGACCCGGGCGAGCGGCAGGCCTATGTCACCCTGACCGAGCAATCCAGGCTGAAGGGCTGGTGGGTCGGCTACTCCGATGTTCTCGGACAGGGTGCCTACGTGGGCTTGGAGACGGAGGCATCAAGCATCCGCGCGGTCGAGACCCTGCTCATCCCGGGCATCCTCCAGACCGAGTCCTATGCTCGTGCGGTCATCCGTGGTCATGGCGTCACCGATGAGGAGACCGTCGAGCGCGCCGTCGAGGCCCGGATGATCCGCAAGCAGATCCTCGCCCGGCCGGACGCCCCGAAGCTGTGGGTGGTGATGGACGAGGCGGCTCTCCGCAAGGTCACCCCGAGCCTCGCCGACCAGCTTGAGTATCTGCTCAACGTTCAGCGCCCGAACCTTCAAATCCAGATTCTCCCGAACAGGCTGGGTCCGCACACGGTAATGCCGGGCGGGTTCACCATCCTCGACTTCCCCGAGGACCCGAGTTGCGTGTACCTGGAGACCAGCGGCATCAACACCCTCTTCCTGGAGGAGGCCGACGAGATCCGGCAACACGAGCTGATGTACGACTACGCTCAAGCCTCCGCGCTTTCAGTGGACGACTCCGCGTCGTTCATCGCTGAGGTGTTGGAGTCTGTGACCTGATCTGAAGGACCCTGATGCTCGACATGTCCCACTTGAAGTTCCGTAAGTCCTCTTACAGCAGCGGCCGTCAGGAGAACTGCGTCGAGGTCGCCGACTTCGACAGCGGGTTCGCTGTTCGCGACACCCAGAACCGCGACGCCGGGCATCTTGCCTTCGACCGTGCGGAGTGGGCGGCGCTGCTGAGCGCCACCCGCCGGTAGGACAACCAGGAAAACACGAAACCCCCAGCCGGAGCTGGGGGTTTCGCGCCATGCATAACCCGATGCATGTCCCGGGCTCACTGTACCCAGGAGGGGGCGGCTGGGGAAGGTTCCCCAATCGGATGGCCTGATGGGGACAGCGTGGGTGTGAGCGGCCGGGGGTGGGGGAGGAGGCAAGGATGACGATGCACAGTGACAACGCTGCTTCTCTGCGCTTCCGAACGTCTTCCTATACCCAACAACAGAACTGCGTCGAGGTTGCCGATTTGCCCGGGGCCTCAGCGGTGCGGGATACCCGGCACCGGCACCTTGGCCATCTCTTGTTCGCGGCGTCCGAGTGGCAGGCCGTGTTGACTGCGCTCTCCCGCGCTTCCTGACCGGCAACAGAATCGGAACCTTCACCGCAGGGGGGTTCCCGCCTGGAGACCTCAGCCCCCGCCGGAGGGTGGCCTGAGGCCTTCGCCGCAGGGGGTTGTCCACCTGCCCGGGGCCTTGGCCATAGCCGTGTCACGCCAGTGGAGCCCCCAAACCCAGGGGGTGACGGCCGCAGGAGGCTTCCGGCCCCGGCCCCGGGGGGTTTCCGCCTTGCCCGGGGCTTCAGCCACAGCCCGGTCACGTCCGTGGCCTCCCCCGCCGCAGGGGGTGACGGCCGCGGGAGGCTTCCCGCCCCGGCCGCAGGGGGTTTTGGGAGGAGGAACCAGAACCTCCGCCCCTGGGGGTGGGACAGGTAATGAGGTTTCCAAAACGCCCGCCATCTGCGGAGGGCGGTGTAGGGGGCCGGTCTCGGTCGCGTTGGTCTCCACGGGTCACCCCTTGGGAACGTACAGACCCGGGCTGGGCGCGGAGCCGTCCCCACGGTACGAGGCCCGGCAGACCAGCAGGTGTACGCGTTGGATGCACGTCCCGAGCGGTGGGGGTGTTGCTTTTCCAGGGGACGGGTCGGGGCACAGCGCACATCCCCGGCCACACAGGTCCACGGAAAGACGCCCCGCTTGGAAACCCGCGGTTGCACAGACCTCGCTTGAAACCCCGACCCATTGCTGTAGTAACCCCGGCCCTGATCGCCCTCCCCGCCTCAGGGGGTGTCGGGAGGAAGGACCGCGACCTCGCCTCAGGGGGTGACGGCCGCGGACATCCGCGGCATCAGCCCCAGAACGGAAGGTGAATCGCGACCCCCGCCGCAGGGGGTGTCGGGAGGAGGCCGGGCCGCCGCCGGTGTCGGCGGCAGTGTGGGTGCGGTTCACCCCTGGGATCGGGGCGCAGTGGCGACGGCGGCCGTCACTTCCTGGAGCGAGGTGGCGGTTCTTCCTCCGGTCTGGGGCCGGGGCTGCGGGTATCCGCGGCCGTCACCCCCTGGAGTGCAGGTTGTGGTTCTTCCTCCCGACACCCCCTTGGGTCGGAGAGGGCAGTGTCGGCGGGGGTTACCCCGTCTGTGGTCGGGGTTTCAAGCGAGGTCTGTGCAACCGCGGCTTCACAGTCGGAGCGTCTTTCCGTGGACCTGTGTGGCCGGGGATGTGCGCTGTGCCCCGACCCGTCCCCTGGAAAAGCAACACCCCCACCACCCGGGACGCGAGTCCAACGCGTACACCCGCCGGTCTGCCGGGCCTCGTAACGTGGGGACGGCTCCGCGCCCAGCCCGGGTCTGTACGTTCCCAAGGGGTGACGGTGGAGACCAACGGCTCCGAGTCCGGTCTCCCGCACACCGCCCTCCGCAGATGGCGGGCCGCCTGGAAACCTGCACTTGCTGTTTCACCCCCGGTACACCGGGCCGAGTCCCGCTCTACCGAAACCCCCTGGGGCCGGGGCCAGAGGCCTCGTGCGGCCGTCACCTCCTGCGGCGGGGGTGGCACAACGCACTCCGGCCGGGGCTGAGGCCCCGGGCAGGTGACCGGGCTGTGGCTGAGGACTCCAGGCCGGGGGCAACCCCCTGCGTCCGGGGCCGGAGGCCTCCTACGGCCGTCACCCCCTGCGGCGGGGGAGGACAGGGATCTGACCGGGCTGGGGCTGAGGCCCCGGGTCGGGTGGGCAACCCCCTTGTGGCGGAGGAAGCGCGATGCTCTCCGGCTGTGGCTGAGGACTCCAGACCGGGGGCAACCCCCTGCGTCCGGGGCCGGAGGCCTCCTACGGCCGTCACCCCCTGCGGCGGGGGCGCCAGGGACGTGACCGGGCTGGGGCTGAGGCCCCGGGTCGGGTGGGCAACCCCCTTGTGGCCGAGGAAGCGCGACGCTCTCCGGCTGGGGCTGAGGACTCCAGGCCGGGGGTAACCCCCTGCGTCCGGGGCCGGAGGCCTCCTACGGCCGTCACCCCCTGCGGCGGGGGAGGACAGGGATCTGACCGGGCTGTGGCCAAGGGCCCGGGTCGGGTGGGCAACCCCCTTGTGGCCGAGGAAGCGCGACGCTCTCCGGCTGGGGCTGAGGACTCCAGGCCGGGGGTAACCCCCTGCGTCCGGGGCCGGAGGCCTCCCGCGGCCCTCACCCCCTGCGGCGGAGGTCGCACTGGCGTGACCGGGCTGGGGCTGAGAGCTCCGGGCGAAGGCCACATGTGGCCGTCATTCTCTGGGTGGCAGGCGCGCAAGCATGCTGGAAAAAATTGCCCTTGGGCTGGGAGAACCGCTTTGCAATGTCCTGGTGAGAGGATCGATTTTTGCAAGGAGACGTGAAATAAAGGGGCTATGGTTCGGAATTCTGTTGTCGGGCGGTAAATTCCCCTTGATTTAACTTTGGCGTGTATTTAGGCTATCGCATGTTCATCCCCCAATCTTCAGGCTTGCCATGCGCAATTCTCTGGCGTGCCCTGACCCGCCGGTTCGGGGGCGAATCCCCGCTCTGGTATTCCCGGTTCCGGGAATTCAGAGAAAACCGGAGGCCCGATGGGCCTTCATGTGAACCGGAAGGGTGCTGTGGAGAAGAGCAGGGAATCATCGTCGAAGCGCGGTCTGGCGCTCGTCTCGTCGCTCGTGCTCGTTGGGTCCCTCGGCGTGGCCGGAGTGGCCTGGGCCGCGGTGACCGACAACATGTTCCCCACCGCCAACACCTTGGGCTACTGCTACAACCAGTCCCCTGGTGTCAACCATTTCCCCTGTCAGACGGACAACAGGGACGTCTACTACTACATGGACAGCAACGGCGAGTACGAGCTGGAGACCGTGGACCGGAATAACGTCCAATCCGTGATGAGAAACGAGTTCGCCCCCACCGACCTGCGGATCTACTACGACTCCACGCCGGTGTTCTCTGGAAGTGGTGAAACGGACATCATCTACCAGGAGGGTTCCACGGGTATGCCCTCCAGCGTCGACGGAATGACGTGGTGCAATGACGCGGTGGACAACAAACCCCTGGCCTGCGACCAGCAGTACATCCGTATTCGTGGAAACGGGAGCTACACCTACGGTCTCACGTGCCACGAGACCGGGCACGCCGTCGGTCTGCAGCACGGGGACGTCTCATCACCCCGGTTGAGCAGAACCGATTCCCGGTTGGGCTGCATGGTCACCCCCGTAGGCTCCGGCGCGAAGCTCGGGTCCAACAACATCGAGAACATCAACGCCACTTACTGAGGGGACCATCCGTGAAGAAACGCGCGTTCAAAGTACTCGCGAGCACGATGGCCGCCGCGGGCGTGGCCGCCTTCGCCGTCGGGATGGGTCTCGGGGAGAGAGGACCGGCGGAGCAGGACGTTCTCCTGGTGCATGGTGTCGACCACCTGCCCAGCGAGACGGCCTCGGACTGGGTCACCTACGCCGACCACGTCGTCGTGGTCTCCGTGGCCGCGGAGAAGGAGATCCCGCCCACCGAGCTGGAGATCGCCCGGGGTGAGGGGCTCATCGGCAGGGAGCTCACCCTCGACGTGGAAACCGTGTTGTGGTCGCAGGAGGATGCTCCTCCCGCCCCGGACACCTGGACCTATCCCGCGCTTGGGTACGTGTTCACCGAAGGGGACATCGACGGCCGCACACCGATGGCGCTGGCCGGACACCCTCGTGTCGAGTCGGGCCACCGGTACATCATGGCCATCGTGTGGGAGGAGGCTCGGTGTTCTCCTGGTGACGTCCCCGATCCCGCGGGATGGCGCGGCCTCGGTCAGGGGTCCGAGGTCCCCTTCGACGACGGGGTGATCGGCCAGGGTGAGCTGGAAGGTCGGGTCGACGACGGCTCGGAAGCCCGGCAGGGCACCCTCGACGCGCACGGTGCCGAGGGTTCTCTGGAGGAGTTGCTGGCGGGGCAGGACGGTGACGCGCTGGTCCGGGCGCTGGAGTCGGCGACTCCCCAGCCCGCGACATTCGCGGCCCAAACGATTCCGGAGCACTCATGTGACTGACCGGTGACTGTGGGCGGGCAGGGCCGATATGGCCCTGCCCGCCTTGGTATTGCTCGGGCGATGAACGTTCCGGGGGCCGGTTCCGTCATAGCAGGGGAAGAAAGGACCGGGATATGGCGGGATTCCGCGGTACGCGCAGGCCCCAGGATGTCGCGGCCGGGTCGGAGGGCACGGCCAGGATCCGTGCGGTGCTCGCGCTGGGCGGCGTGCCCTGGAACGACCTGGACGACGGGGTCCAGGAGGTCCGCCTGAAACTCCTCCAACACAGTGCCCCGATCCGTGAGCCGCTGGCGTGGCTGGCCGTCGTGGCCTCCCGGGTCGCCGTGGACTGGCACCGGGGCCGAACACGGGAGGAGGGCCTGCGCGAGCGCCTGGCCGCACGCTGGTCCGGGCGTCCCACGTCCACCGGCGGCGAGGAGGAACGTGTGCTCGCGCTGACCGTGGCCGACTGCCTGGACGGGTTGCCCGCGGCGCAGCGGCAGATTCTGACGCTGCGCTTCTACGCAGACCTGACGGTGCGCGATATCGCCGCTGTCCTGGAGATCCCCGAAGGCACTGTCAAGAGCAGGCTGCACACGGCTGTGGGCGCGATGCGCTCGAAGCTGCGCGATACGGAGGTGAAGTGATCATGGCCGATTCCCCCGAGGGACCGGAGGAGCAGCGGCTGCGCCGTGCGTTCCAGCTGATCGGTGAGGAGGCGGGTCGCGTCGATGCCCCCGCGCGCAGGCGCCGACCGCTCGTGGTCGCCGCCCTCGCTGTGGCGGCCGCGGTGTGCGTCGGCGTGGTAGCCGTCAACGTGCTGGGTGACTCGGCGACCGTATCCCCGGAGGGGCAGGAGACCGGCGGCGCCGGCCAGGGACAGACCGAGT
Organism: Nocardiopsis protaetiae; assembly: GCF_045446735.1. NCBI lineage: Bacteria > Bacillati > Actinomycetota > Actinomycetes > Streptosporangiales > Nocardiopsidaceae > Nocardiopsis > Nocardiopsis protaetiae. Next base: position 10,439 of record NZ_JBJJBV010000251.1, on the reverse strand, counting down.
TGGAGGCCGTCTCCTGCGCACGGGTGATCGTCCAGGGCGAGATCACCGCCATCGAGAAGGGAAAGGAGCAGGGTAGCGGTGAGTTCGAGCAGTACGAGGAGTCGGACACCGTCACGTTGACGATCACCGTCCAGGAGTGGATCAAGCCCGGCTCCGGGGACTCGACCGTGCGGGTCACCGTCTTGGACCCCGCCTATGTCGATCCGGCGGACGCGCTCACCACCGGCACGGACATCCTGATCGTGGTCCCGCAGTTCGTCTCGCGGCCGGCCGAGATCTACGAGGGTGACCGGATCGCCGAGGAGCGGGCTCGGATCGTGGAGAGCCTGCCCGAAGCCGAGAACACCGAGTGCCCTCCGGAGTGGCGCGGCACCGACGACACCGTCGAGTGAGGGTGTGCCGCGCACAAGCCTTGCCCCGGTCGGCGGGCGGCCCTGAGCCTTCGCGGTGGGGCGCACAGGTGTGCGCATCCCGGCCTCAGCAGATGATCACAGGTGCTCGGGCTGGTCCGTCGGTCTCTTCTGGCGGGATGAGATCTGAGAGACCCGCTGCGGGGAGATCCGGAGATAGCGGGCGATCTCCCGGTTGTTCAGGCCGTGCCTCTGCAACTTGGTGACCGTGCACCCGATCTTTCTAGCTGCTTCCTGCTGCATACGTTCGGCTTCGCGTTGGGCCTGCCGGGCCTCTGTGGAGAGGGCGTCGATCTCGGCGTCCACTTTGATGTCCTCGATGACCACGGTGAAGGTGTCGTCGTCGAGGTCGAGGGCCATGGCGATGTAGTCACGCGCCATCTCCTCCGCCTCGGTGAGGTGGCGTGCCTGCGTCACGCCCACTCCGTCGATGTGGAGTTCCCAACCGCGATCCCAACGCTTGACGTGCACCTGGTAAGTCTTCACTGGAGCCACCCCTCCGGTAGGCACTGCATGCGTTTGATGGTGTCGGCGACGACTCCCGGGGAGAGCTCGCCGTGTCGGGGGATGATCGCCTGATGCTCTCCGCATGGGCAGATCCATTTCTCGTGGTTGCCTCTGCCTGAGCTCCGGGGTTGCACACATCCGTGCCTGCCGAGTGCTTGCTCGACCTGTCGCCGCTTCATCCCTTTGACCATGAGAATAAATCTAGACCCCCTAGATATCAATGGTAAAGGGGGGCTAGATGGAGGGGTTCATTCTGGTGGTCAGCCGTGCCCTCCGTGTGTCGGGACTGTTCAGCGTGCCGGGCCGGTGAGGGGCCCGCCGCTCTGAGGGCGGAGGGCCCACCGGTGCGGCTAGAAGCCGTAGTTGTAGACCGAGCCGCCCGGGTAGACCGTGCCGACCCCGTTGCGGTAGACGTAGCCGCCGTAGGCGGCGCCCTCGACGAAGGTCCAGCCGCCGAGGGTGCGGCCGTGGAGGGGCACGTACCAGCCGGCGGCGTTCGGGTCCGTGTACGCCCGCAGGCCGAAGTGGATGTGGGCGCCCGTGGTGGAGCCGCCCGCGCAGAGACTGTTGCCCTGGGTGCCCAGGTAGTGGCCGACGCCGACGTTGTTGCCCGGCAGCCACTGGTAGTTCTCCAGGTGGTAGTAGTCCGTGGAGTAGCCGTTGTCGTGGATGACGCGCGTCCACCCCGTGCACAGGCTGTACGCGTACCCGCCGCGGGCGGCGCGGGCCTGGCCGTTGCCGCCGGCGAAGTCCACGGAGCTGTACGGGTGTCCGGAGCCCCAGCCGTGCGGGCCGCCGGTCATGATCATGGAGGTGCCGATGGCGAACGGCAGCCCGACGCCGATGTAGGTGGCGGCCGTGACGTCCTGGTCGGGGTCGGTGGCGGCCGCGACGGCCTCGCGCTGGTCGGTGTCCAGGAGGGCGGAGCCGGCGAGGATCTCGGAGAACTCGGCGCTGCCCTCCAGGCCCACATCCCAGCCGTCGGCGGTGTGGTCGGCGGCGAACAGCCAGGCCTCCGGGGCCTCCTCCGAGCCGATGGGGACGGCGACGATGGCGACGCCGAACGCGGAGCCGTCGGCGGCCTCGCGGATGTCGACGCGCACGTCCTTGTCCTGGGCGTCGAGGGCGGCGATGCCCGCGCCCTCCTCGGCGAGGACGTCGGCGACGACCGCGTCGGCCAGCAGTTCCCCGGTACCGGGGAGGTCGGCGGCGGTCGCGGGTTCGATGAGGATCTCGACGTTGTCGGCGGCGGCGAGCACGGGCGCCGCCGGGGCCGGGGCCGCCTGGGCGGTGCCCGCGGCGGCGACGAGGGCGGCCGCGCAGGTGAGGGCGAGGGTGGACAGGCCGAGGAAACGGGGGGTGGGGGGCGTCAACGCTTCTCCTTGTGGGGGCGAGCGAGCGGGGTTCGACGGTGGTCGGGGACGGGGTCACGGCCCCGGCCTTGCCTGTGGTCCTACCTCAGGACCGCGGCTACCGCAGAGTAAACAAGCGCGCACGCTCGGACAAGGGGAGAAGCTTCGGTTTTCGAGAAGTTCACGCCCCGCAGGGCCCCGTTCACATCCCGCGGGACTCCAGGGACAACAGGAACCTCTTGCGTTCCAGCCCGCCCGCGTACCCCGTCAGGGTCCCGTCCGCCCCGATCACCCGGTGGCAGGGAACGATGATGCTGATGGGGTTCCGCCCGTTGGCCATGCCGACCGCGCGGGACGCGGTGGGCCGGCCCAGCTCCTGGGCCAGCTCCCCGTAGCTCGCCGTCTCCCCGTACGGGATGGTGGTCAGCGCGGTCCACACCCGCCGCTGCCACTCCGTCCCCGCCGGGGCCAGCGGCAGATCGAACTCGGTGAGTTCGCCCGCGAAGTACGCGCGCAGCTGGGCGGCGGCGTCGGCGAGCACCCCCGTGTCCTCGCGGACCCAGTCGGCGGGCACCGGGCGCGGGCTGCCGTCCTTGGCCGGGGTGAGCGCGCCGCCCAGGGCCCGCCCGTCGCCGTACAGGGTCAGCTCGCCCACGGGCGAGTCCATGGTGGTGAACCGGGTCGGTCCCGGCGCCGGGTCCCTGAACACGACGGCGCTCTCGCGCGCCGGGGCGGGGATCTCGATGTCGAGGGGCAGCATGTCCATGTCCGTGTCGGTGCCGGTCTCGGTGTCTGTTCTCATGTCCGGGTCCTTCACAGTGAGGCCCACAGCAGGTGGGTGGCGTAGGAGCGCCAGGGGCTCCAGGCCTTGTCGTCGGGGGTGTCGGCGGGGAGCGCCTTGCGCACGCCCAGGTCGGTGCCCAGGAACACGTCCGGGTCGCCCAGCCCGCGCATGCGCACGTAGGCGGCGGTCCACGGCCCGATGCCGCGCAGCTCCTGGAGGCGCCGCTCGGTGTCGTCGCGGTCGCACCCCTGGCCCAGGTCGACCTCGCCCGCGGCGAGGGCGGCGGCCAGCCCGGTCAGGGTGGCGGCCCGGGCCCGGGTCAGCGGCAGCTCGTCCGGGGCGGCCGCGGCCAGCGCCGCCGGGTCGGGGAACAGGTGGGTGAGGCCGCCCGCGCGCAGCTCCGGGGGCAGCGGTTCGCCGTACTCCCGGACCAGGCGCCCGGCCAGCGTCCGGGCGGCCGCCACGGACACCTGCTGGCCCAGCACCGCCCGCACGGCCAGTTCGGCCGGGTCCGGGTGCCCCGGGGCGCGCAGCCCCGGGAAACGCGCGGACAGCGGTCCCAGCAGCGGGTCTTCGGCGAACGCCTCGGCGACGGCCTGCGGGTCGGCGTCCAGGTCCAGCAGGCGGCGGCAGCGGCGCACCGCCCCGGTCAGGTCGCGGGTGTCGGCCAGGCGCAGGCGGCACAGCACGTGCGCGCGCCCGGGCCCGCGCCCCGCCGACAGCTCCACGGTGGCGGGTCCGTGCGGCAGCCGCAGCGTGCGCCGGTAGACGCCGTCGGCGAACTCCTCGATCCCCGGGACGGCGCGGGCACCGAGGAAGGACAGCGTGCGGTCGAGGTCGAACGGCGCCCGGTACGCCAGCCGCAGCGTGATCGTGTCCGACCCCGGCCGCACCGTGCGCCCGCGCATCTCCGTGGGCGCACGGTCGAACATCGCGCGCATGGTCTCGTTGAACTGCCGCACGCTGGAGAACCCGGCCGCGAAAGCGATGTCCGTCATCGCCATGTCCGTGGTCTCCACCAGCGTGCGCGCCGTGCGCGCCCGCTCGGTGCGGGCCAGCGCCAGCGGCCCGGCGCCGAGTTCGGCGGTGAGCAGCCGGTTGAGCTGGCGTTCGCTGTAGCCGACCGAGGACGCCACCTCGCCCACGCCGCCGCGGTCGACGGCGCCGTCCTGGATGAGCCGCATGGCGCGGCCCACCACGTCGGCGCGGATGTTCCACTCGGGCGAGCCGGGCGTGAGTTCGGGGCGGCACCGCTTGCAGGCGCGGAAGCCCGCCTCCTGGGCGGCGGCCGCCGTCGGGTAGAAGTCGACGTTCTTCCTGTGGGGGGTGCGCGCCGGGCAACTGGGACGGCAGTAGACACCGGTCGTGCGCACCGCCGTGTAGAACATCCCGTCGAACCGGGAGTCCTTGCCGTGTACGGCGCGGTAGCGCTGCTCATCGTCCATCACGACATCCATACTCGCCGATCCCGGAGGCCCGGACCGGCGGTTTTCGGACATGGTGGTCGGGCCCCTGAGCCGACGCCCTCAGGTTCGCGGGCCGCCCCGGGTCAGGCCCCCTCGGCGCGCTCCTGCTCGCCGTGCTCCCTGAGGTACTCGACGTACACCGGCCGCAGCGCCTCCTGGACCTTGGGGTCGTTCTCGGCGGACAGCGCCTCGTACACGAACCCGGACAGCTGGGCGACGCTCGCCTCGCTGGCCTCCCGGTTCCCGGCGATGGCCTCGGCGGCGGGGATCAGCCCCAGGAGTTTCCAGAAGAAGCGCAGGTCCCACTTCTTGCGCGCCAGTTCCACGGCGCGCTCGCGCAGTTCGTCGGTGCCGAGCGCGTCGAGGTCCCGTTCCCGTTCCTGTGCCATGTTCCGGACCATACCCGTCCCCGCGCCCCACCGCCCGCAGTGACCTGGGTTACTCTTCAGGGCATCGGATTGTTCCGGGTGCCACGGCGCCCGGGTGTTCTCGCACAAGGGTCCTCACAAGGGGCCGTGAGGGGTTGGACCATGGCTGGTGCAGCACGGGTCGTCGTCGCCAAACCGGGTTTGGACGGGCACGACCGCGGAGTGAAGATCGTCGCCCGCGTGCTGCGCGACGCCGGGGTCGAGGTCATCTACACGGGGCTGCGCCAGACGCCGGAGATGATCGTGGCGGCCGCCCTCCAGGAGGACGCGGACGCGATCGGCCTGTCGGTGCTCTCGGGCGCGCACATGACGATGTTCTCCCGGGTGCTGGAGCTGCTCAAGGAGAACGGCGCGGAGGACATCCGGGTGTTCGGCGGCGGGATCATCCCGGACGAGGACATCGTGGAGCTGGAGCGCCTGGGCGTCGCGAAGATCTTCACACCGGGCGCGCCCACCGCGGAGATCGCGGAGTGGGTCAAGGAGAACGTGCGTCCCGCGCACGCCGCCTGAACCGGACGGCGCCTGGGCCGGGCGGCACCCGAACCGCGGACCGTCCGAAGCACAGGGCACCCGAACCGTGACGTGACGTCCGTCTCACGACTGTTTCACGTCCGTTACCTGTGGAGTCGGGGCTTTCGCCGCGTTCTCCGTGTTATAGGCCGTGGTGCTCGTCACATATTTTCCCACCGGGGTGCTCCCCAGCGCCTCCTGTGCGGCGATCACCGGGCCGGACGGCGCGGCCAACGCGCCCCCGGTGTCCGGCATCCGGATTTCAGGCGACTAAGCTTTGCGCATGTCGCGGGTGGCTGAGGACGCCGCGGCGATCTCGAACTCTGTAGCCGGCTCGGCCCTCTCGCGGGGGCATTCACGTCGTGTGACACGTGGCGGCGAGCCGGATCCGGACCACGCCACCCCGGTAGACATCCTGAGCCAGCGAGTTACAAGGACGGACCCTCGTGGACCTGTTCGAATACCAGGCGAAGCAACTCTTCGCAGAGTACGGAATTCCCGTACCCCAGGGGAAGGTGGCGAGCACGGCCGCTGAGGCGCGTGCGATCGCCGACGAGTTCGCCGCCGCGGGCAAGCCCCGCGTCGTCGTCAAGGCCCAGGTCAAGACCGGTGGCCGCGGTAAGGCCGGCGGCGTCAAGGTCGCCGAGGGCCCCGAGGACGCCCAGGCCAAGGCCGAGCAGATCCTCGGCATGGACATCAAGGGCCACACGGTCCACCGTGTCCTGGTCGAAGAGGCCTCCGACATCGCGGAGGAGTACTACTTCTCCTTCCTGCTGGACCGGGCCAACCGCAACTTCCTCTCGATCTGCTCCGCCGAGGGCGGCATGGAGATCGAGGAGGTCGCCGAGACCAACCCCGACGCCGTCGCCAAGATCTCGATCGACCCGCTGACCGGCGCCCCTGAGGCCGTCGCCGCGGAGATCGCCAAGGCCGGCCGCCTCCCCGAGGCCGCCGCCGCGGGCGCCGCCGAGATCATCGCCAAGCTGTGGAAGGCCTTCGTCGGCAAGGACGCCACGCTCGTCGAGGTCAACCCGCTCATCCTCACCAAGGACGGCCGCGTCGTCGCCCTGGACGGCAAGGTCACCCTGGACGAGAACGCCGAGTTCCGCCAGGACCTGGAGAGCCTCGCCGTTCCCGAGGAGGGTGACCCGCTGGAGGTCGCCGCCAAGGAGAAGAACCTCAACTACGTCAAGCTCGACGGTGAGGTCGGCATCATCGGCAACGGCGCCGGGCTGGTCATGTCCACCCTGGACGTGGTCGCCTACGCCGGCGAGGAGTTCGGCGGCGTCAAGCCCGCCAACTTCCTCGACATCGGCGGCGGCGCCTCGGCCGAGGTGATGGCCAACGGCCTGGAGATCATCCTGGGCGACCCCGCCGTCAAGAGCGTGTTCGTCAACGTCTTCGGCGGCATCACCGCGTGCGACGCGGTCGCCAACGGCATCGTCCAGGCCCTGGAGCTGCTGGAGGGCCGCGGCGAGGACGTCACCAAGCCGCTCGTCGTCCGGCTGGACGGCAACAACGCCGAGCTGGGCCGGCAGATCCTCACCGATCGCGCCCACCCGGCCGTGCGACAGGTCGACACGATGGACGGCGCCGCCGCGCAGGCCGCGCAGCTCGCGGCGAAGTAGAGGGAGCAACACACCATGGCCATCTTCCTCACCAAGGACAGCAAGGTCCTCGTCCAGGGCATGACCGGCTCGGAGGGCACCAAGCACACCCGCCGCATGCTCGCCTCCGGGACCAACATCGTGGGCGGGGTCAACCCGCGCAAGGCCGGACAGTCGGTCGACTTCGACGGCACCGACATCCCCGTCTTCGGCACGGTCGCCGAGGGGATCGCCAAGACCGGCGCGGACGTCACGGTGATCTTCGTGCCGCCCAAGTTCACCAAGGACGCCGTGATCGAGGCCATCGACGCCTCCATCGGCCTGGCCGTCGTGATCACCGAGGGCATCCCGGTGCACGACACCGCCGAGTTCTGGTCCTACGCCCAGAGCAAGGGCAACCAGACCCGGATCATCGGCCCGAACTGCCCCGGGCTGATCACCCCGGGCCAGTCCAACGCCGGCATCATCCCCGCCACCATCACCAAGCCCGGGCGGATCGGGCTGGTGTCCAAGTCCGGGACGCTCACCTACCAGATGATGTACGAGCTGTCCGACATCGGCTTCTCCACCGCGGTGGGCATCGGCGGGGACCCGATCATCGGCACCACCCACATCGACGCGCTGGCGGCCTTCGAGGCCGATCCGGACACCGACGTGATCGTGATGATCGGTGAGATCGGCGGTGACGCCGAGGAGCGGGCGGCGGCGTTCATCAAGGAGAACGTGACCAAGCCCGTCGTGGGGTACGTGGCCGGGTTCACCGCCCCGGAGGGCAAGACCATGGGCCACGCGGGCGCCATCGTGTCGGGTTCCTCGGGTACGGCCGCCGCGAAGCAGGAGGCGTTGGAGGCCGCCGGCGTCAAGGTCGGCAAGACCCCCAGCGAGACCGCCAAGCTGGTGCGCGAGCTGTTCTAGCGGTTCCGCGGCTCCGGCCGTTCACGGTCGTCACGGCCCCGTGCCGCGCCCTCGGGCGCGGGCGGGGCCGTCGCCGTTCCGGCCCCGGTCGGCCCCCGGCCGCTCAGCCGCCGGTGATCTCGCCGGGCCCGTCCCCGCGGCGCCGACGTCGGACCAGGGCGGTGACCAGGCCCGGCACCACCATCAGGCAGAAGAAGCCGAGGAAGACGCTGATCGCGGTGATGTTGCCGGAGACGAACGTCGGCACACCCCACACGAAGAGCAGGAACCCGCCCCAGCCCAGCACCGACGGCAGGTTGTCGTCGCCCTTCCTCTTCTTCTTTTTCTTCTCCACGGACCGGCCCGTCTCCGCCAGGTCCACCGGCCCCTCGCCGTTCGCGCTCTGCGCCAGTGCCGCGGACGCGGACAGCGAACGCGGGTGCAGGTCCGGCGGCAGGTCCTCGAACAGCGGCACCAGGTCCTTGCCGGTGACGGCGTGCAGGGCGGCGGTGGAACGCTCCTCGTGCTCGTCCACGGTGAGCCTGCCCTCCTGGAACGCGGTGCGCAGGGACTCCAGCGCCTCGTCGCGTTCGCCGTCGGAGAGGCGGTAAGGGGCGGGTTCCGGGCCTGTCATGGTCGTCCGTTTCGAGCGGGGAGCGCTGGGTGTCCATCGTATGACGGACGTACCGGTCAGGAGGTTCCAGGCCGGACCCGCGGGGACGGGGAAGCACGACACGCGCGGCGGGGATGGCGCGGAGCAATCCGGTCCCTGGCAGCATAAGTCGGGTGAGCACGCCAGGATCTCCCCCCGACCCAGCCCGCCGCACGGGAACCGCGGACGCGCCGCGCCCGATCTACTCGACCGGCGGCGTGGCCGCCGCGACCGCCGCGGGCATCGGCCTGGCGGTCATCGTCACCCTGACCATGGTCGGATGGGTGGCCGCGCCCCACGACACGTTCGGCGAGGAGATCGTCGACCTGTTGCAGGGGGCGGTGCTGGCCTGGCTGGTGGGGCACCACGTGTCGTTCGCGGTGCCCGAGGGGAGCATCAGCCTGCTCCCCATCGGGCTGGTGCTGCTGCCGGGGCTGCTGCTGTACCGGGCGGGGCGGTGGGTGGCGCGCAACTGCGAGATCGCCCGGCTGCGGCACGTGCACCGGGCGGCGATCGCCGTCGCCGGGCCGTACGCGGCGATCGCGGGGACGCTGGCGCTGCTGGCCCGGACGGACACGGTGGAGCCGAGCATGCCGCGGGCGCTGCTGATGGGGTTCGTCATCGCGTTCCTGGCCGGAGGGCTGGGGGTGCTGCGCCAGCTGATGCGCGACAAGGGCGTGGTGGCCCGGGACCTGCTGGGGCTGATGCCCGCGCGGTCGCGGTCGCTGCTGGTGGGGATGCTCGCCTCCACCGGGACGCTGCTGCTGGGCGGGTTCCTGCTGTTCCTGGTGGCGCTGGCGGTGAGCCTGCCCGAGGCGGCGGAGACCACGCGGCTGCTGGCCCCGGGGTGGGTGGGCGGACTGTTGCTGCTGCTCATCCAGCTCGCGTACCTGCCCAACGCGGTGGTGTTCGCGGTCTGCTACGCCCTGGGCCCGGGGTTCGCGGTGGGGGAGATGACGGTGGTGGCGCCGACGGGGGTGTCGGTGGGGCCGCTGCCGATGCTGCCGATGCTGGCGGCGCTGCCGGAGAACGGGGCGGCGCCGGTGGTGTCGCTGGCGGCGCTGGCGGTGCCGTTCATCGCGGGCGGGGTGGGCGGGGTGCTGACCCAGCGCAGCGCGCCGGACGTGGTGAGCGAGGCCGCGCCGCTGTGGGGGTTCGTGTGCGGGGTGACCACGGGGCTGCTGTGCGCGGCCCTGGGGGAGCTGGCGGGCGGGTCCCTGGGCGGGCAGCGGCTGTCGGACGTGGGGCCGTCGGCCTGGCAGGTGGGGCTGGTGGCCGCCCTGGAGGTGGGGGTGGCCGCGGCCATCGCGGCGTGGGTGGCCAACTGGTGGTACACCCGCCGCTCCCCGGCCGCCGCGGCCGAGTCCCCGGCGGCCCCCGCACCGGAGGCCTCCCCGGAGCCCGCCGCGCGCGTGGAGCTGCCCGCCGACGTCCCGGTGGGCGAGGGGCTGGCCACGGTCACCCCCCTGCGCCCGCGCGAGGACAAGGGCGGCGGGGTCGCCGTCGAGGAGGCCCCCGAGGCCCCGGCCGATGACCCCGTGCCCACCGAGAACTCCGTGCCCGCCGGTCCCACCCCGGACGAGGAGCGCGAGCGCAAGGAGCGGGAGCGGGCCGAACGCGCCGAGGCCAAGGCCGCCGCCAAGGCGGCCCGTGCCGCGGACCGGGAGCGCAGGCGCGAGGAGCGCCGCGCCCGCCGGGCCGACCGCCCCCGCTGGTGGCGGCGCGCCGCCGAGGACGACTCCGACGAGCTCTACGGCATCACCTACGAGGCCGACCCCGACCCCGACGAACCCGACAGCCCGCCTCGGACCTGACGGGCACAGCACAGC
>NZ_JBJJBV010000250.1:0-9864 GCF_045446735.1 Nocardiopsis protaetiae | reverse complement strand
TTCGAGCTCGGCCTTGACCGCCTGCGCGTAGCGGTCCACGTACTCCTGGCCGGACAGCTCCATGAGCGCGTACATGATCTCGTCGGTGACGGCGCGCAGGACCCGCTGGTCCTTCTCCATGCCGTAGTACCGCGAGAAGTCCAGGGCCTTGCCGAACTTCACCACCGGGCGGATGCCCAGCTTGGGGACGGTGCGCCCGGGGGGCATGATCTTGTCGGCGTTGATCATCGCCATCGGCACCACCGGGACCCGCGCCTCCAGCGCGATGCGCGCCACACCGGTGCGGCCCCGGTACAGGCGGCCGTCGGGGGAGCGGGTGCCCTCGGGGTAGATGCCCAGCAGGTCGCCGCGCTTGAGCACCTTGAGCCCGGTGCGCAGCGCCGCCTCGCTGGCCTTGCCGCCGGAGCGGTCGATGGGGATCTGCCCCACACCGGAGAAGAACGCCCGGCTGGCCAGCCCCTTGACCCCGGTCCCCGTGAAGTACTCCGCCTTGGCCAGGAACGTGATCTTGCGCGGCAGCGGCAGCGGCCCGAAGAAATGGTCGGAGAACGACAGGTGGTTGCCCACCATGAGGGCGGCTCCGCGGCGCGGTACGTTCTCCACACCCTCGGCGCGGGGCTGCCACAGCACGGCCAGGATCGGCCCCAGAATCGCCTTGACCACCCAGTAGAACATCTCTTCGGATCACCCCTGCACACGCGGGGAGCTCCGGGCAGGGTCTGCCGCGATCCGCTGTCCCGCTCGGCCAGCACTGCGATGAGGATACTCAGTTCATGCCACGTGATGCGCGACACCCCTCTTTGGGGACGAGACCGGAACATGCGTGCCCACCCATGACAAACGGTCCGTGGAACGGTTAGCCTCACGGCTGTGAGGCCGGGGTGTCCGCCGCGGCACCCGTCGTCCTGTCACGCGCGCCGCGGCGCCGTACACATCCCTGGGGGAAGTCCCGTGAGACCGACCGAAGACACCGTGCTGATCCCCGGGGCGGAGCCCTTCAGCCACCACGGCTCCGAGGTGGGTGTCCTGCTGTGCCACGGGTTCACCGGGTCCCCCCGCTCCATGCGCCCCTGGGCCGACCACCTGGCCGCGGCGGGCCTGAGCGTGGAGCTGCCCCGGCTGCCGGGCCACGGCACCGTCTGGACCGACATGGCCCTGACCTCCAGCGACGACTGGTACGCGGAGGTCGAGCGGGCGCTGCTGGAGCTGTCCTCGCGCTGCTCGGAGGTCTTCGTCATGGGCCTGTCCATGGGCGGCGCGCTGTCCCTGCGCCTGGCCCAGGAGCACCCGGACCTGGTGCGCGGCCTGGTCCTGGTCAACCCCTCGCTGGCGGTCGAGGACCCGCGGCTGCCGGTCATCGCCCCGTTCCGGAACCTGGCGGCCCGCATCCTGCCCTTCACCCCCGGCCTGGAGAGCGACATCGCCAAGGACGACGTCGGCGCCGGCGAGGGCGGCTACGACCGGGTCCCCACCGCGGCCGCCGCGACACTCCCGAAGCTGTGGCGTACCGTTCAGGCGGGCATGTCCGGTTTGCGCGCGCCGATTCTGGCCTACCGGAGTCCGCAGGACCACGTTGTCGGACCGCGCAGTCTGCGTATCCTCGCTAAGAGAGCGGTCAACACCCGGCTGACGATCCACCTGCTCCACGACAGCTACCACGTGGCGACCCTCGACCATGACGCCGCCGACATCTTCGACGGAAGCCTCGCCTTCGTGCGGGCCCACGCCAGAAGCGGGGAAGGAGCCGACCGATGACGCAACGTCGGGGTAACGGCCTGCTCGCCGACGCCTACGTGCCCCTGATCCTGCTCGCGCCCACGCACGCCGACCTGATGCTGGAGGCGCTGCGGCGCAGCGGTATCGCGGCCTACGCGGTGCCGCTGGCCGAGGACGTGCTGGAGCCCCCCGGCGGCGACGAGGACGATCCGCCCACCGACCACCTGTACGTGGACGCGCAGGAGCGCATCGCGGCCGAGCAGGTCCTGGGCACCGAACTGCCCGAGCTGGGGGTGCGCTCGGTCCCGGAGAACGAGGAGCTCCGGGAGGACGCCGAGGGCGAGGGCCAGGACCCGGCCGTCCTCGGCGGCGACCTGCTGGACGGCCCGCCGGAGAACGTCGACCCGGACGCGCCCCCGGCGCAGTCCGCCGACGAGGACGAGGTGTGGAACGACCTCGTCGCCCGCTTCTACGACGACGACGCTCCGACCTCCCGCGGCGCCCGGTGGCCCGACGCCGAGAACGTCGGTCCCTCCGCGCCCCGCGGGAGGTCGGAGACGCCGACGCTGGGGGACATCCTCGCCGGGGACACCGACGACGAGGACGACGACGAAGAGGCCCTGCGCCGCGCCGAGGACGAGCTGGAGGGCCACTACGAGCCCCCGCCCCCGCCGCCGCTGCTCCAGGGCGACCGGCTGGGCATCGCGGCCTGGGCCGGCCTGCTGGGCGGCCCGGCCCTGGTGTTCGGCGCCGCCTTCCTGGGGCTGACCCTGCCCAACTGGCTGATGTTCATGGCGGTGGTGGCGTTCCTGGTCGGGTTCGTCATCCTCATCCTGCGGATGACCGACGGCAGGCCGCCGGGCGACAACGGCCCGGACAACGGGGCGGTGGTCTGAGCCCTGGGCTTCGACATCCCCCTGTGGCGCGGCATCTCGCTGTTCCGCGCCGCCGCCCTGGTCTACTCCCTGCTGCTGCTCGTCCAGCACCACGAGCACCTGACCCGCCCCTGGCTGGGCTGGACGGTCCTGGTCGCGATGGCGGCCTGGACGGTGGTGGCCTCCTCCGCCTACGCCCGCCCGGAGCTGCGCACCCGGCGGCTGGTCCTGGCCGACCTGGCGGTGGCCTTCACCTGCCTGTTCGCCACCGCCGTGGCCGCCACGCCCTTCTACCTCACCCAGGCGCCGCCGCTGAGCGGCTACTGGTTCGCCGGCGCGGCGCTGGCCGCCGGGGTCGCCTGGGGGCGCCGGGGCGCGGGCGTCGTGGCCGTGCTGTACGGCGTCGCCGACCTCACCCTGCGCGTCATCATGGACGCCCCGATCACCCCGGCCACGGCCCGCGGCGTGGTCCTGCTCCTGCTGGCCGGACTGGCGGTCGGCTACATGGCGCGGGTGGCCGGGCAGGCCGAGGAGAGGTTCGCCCGGGCGGTGGCCCTGGAGGCGCGCCTGCGCGAACGCGAGCAGCTGGCCCGCTCCATCCACGACTCGGTGCTCCAGGTGCTCACGCTGGTGAGCCGCCGCGGCGCCGAGGCCGGGGGAGAGGCCGCCGAACTCGGGCGCCTGGCGGGGGAGCAGGAGGTCCGGCTGCGCGCCATGATCACCGACGGGCTCACCGACCTCACCGAGGTCCCGGCCGACCCGGGCGCGGTGCGCGCCGCCCCGGCGCCGGGCCCGGGGGACCTCGGGAACCCGGCGGCCGACACCGCGATCGACCTGCGCGACCCCCTGCGCCGCCTGGAGTCGGTGCGGGTGTCGGTGTCGGCCCCGGCCACCCCGGTGCCGCTGCCCGGACGCGTCGCGGCCGAGCTGCTGGCCGCGGTCGAGGCGGCGCTGGCCAACGTCGAGCTCCACTGCCCGCCCGGCACCCGGGCCTGGATCCTGGTGGAGGACGAGGAGGACGCCGTCACCGTCACGGTCCGCGACGAGGGCCCCGGGATCCCCCCGGGCCGCCTGGAGGAGGCGGGCCGACAGGGGCGGCTGGGCGTCGCCCAGTCCGTGCGCGGGCGCCTGCGCGACCTGGGCGGCACGGTCGAGGTCTTCTCGGCCCCGGGCCAGGGCACCGAGGTGGAGATGCGCCTGCCCCGCTGAGCGCCTGCGCTGCCGGGCGCCCGCCCCCGGCCGACACACCGGCCACCGGCCCGGCTCAGGCCGGCGGCGGGCCCTCCCCGGGCTCCTCCTGGTGGGAGAACCGCTGCTCGCGCCAGGCCTCGGCCCGGTTGTGGTAGCCGCGCTCCTCCCAGAACCCCCGCCGGTCCGCGGTCATGTACTCCACCGCCCGCAGCCACTTGACGCTCTTCCACCCGTACAGGTGCGGCACGACCAGCCGCAGCGGGTGGCCGTTCTCCGCGGGCAGCGGGGCGCCGTCCCGGTGGGTGGCCAGCAGCACGTCCTCGCGCAGGAAGTCGTCCAGGCGCAGGTTCGCGCTGTACCCGTACTCGCCCCACACCATCACGTGCGTCACCTCGGGCGCGGGCGGGGCCAGCGCCACCAGGTCCAGGGCGCGCACCCCCGACCAGCGCACGTCGGGCACGCTGAACCGCATCACACAGTGGAAGTCGCTCACCCCGTCGGTCCGGGGCAGGCCGACGAACTCCGGCCAGGTCCACCGGTACGACCCCAGGTCCTCGGTCGCCCCCATGACCCGGAAGTCCCACTTCTCCGGGCGGAAGGCGGGCACCGGACCGTAGTGCAGGCCCCGGTGCCGGGCGGTCCGCACGGCCTGTCCGGGCGGCAGCCGCCGGTCGCCCCGATCGCCTTGATCACCCGGGCCCTGCGCTGACTCGGACACCCGAACCCCCCGTTCCTCTCGTCCAACGGCCATCCTGCCAGGTGTCAACGAGAGGTAGGTCACGCGCCCCTGCTGTGCGACGGCGCCACGACCGTGCGCTATAGTCACAGCCATGCAGCGGAACTTCTGGCGCTTTTATGGCTACCGGCCCTACACCCCGGTCGCCTGTAAAGCGCTGCGCTGACACAGACGACAGGAGCCCCGGGCCGGTAGCGGCCCGGGGCTCTTTGTGTTCCGGCACCGCGCACCGGGCCACGGCTCTCCCGCACCACACCCAACGACAGGCAGGGAAATCCACATGGTCATCGTGATGGCACCGGGCGCCACCTCCGGCGATATCGACGCGATCGTCGAACTGGTCGCCTCCTCCGGCGGCGAGGCCTACGTCACCCGCGGCGTCAGCCGCACCATCATCGGCCTCGTCGGCGATGTAGAGCGCTTCCAGGACCTGGGGCTGGCCGCCAAGCCCGGCGTCGCCGACGTCCTGCGCATCTCCGCCCCCTACAAGCTGGTCAGCCGGGAGAACCACGACAGCCGCACCGTCGTCAGCGTCCGCGGGGTGCCGATCGGCGGCGACAACGTCACCGTCATCGCGGGCCCGTGCGCGGTGGAGACCCCCGAGCAGACCCTGGCCGCGGCCCGGATGGCCCTGGAGGCCGGCGCGTCCCTGCTGCGCGGCGGCGCCTACAAGCCCCGCACCTCCCCGTACGCCTTCCAGGGGCTGGGCGAGGCCGGCCTGAGGATCCTCGCCGACGTCCGCGAGGAGACCGGGATGCCGATCGTCACCGAGGTCGTCGACGCCGCCGACGTCGAGCTGGTCGCCTCCTACGCCGACATGCTCCAGATCGGCACCCGCAACATGCAGAACTTCGCCCTGCTCCAGGCGGCGGGCGCCGCGGGCAAGCCGGTGCTGCTCAAGCGCGGCATGAGCGCCACCATCGAGGAGTGGCTGATGGCCGCCGAGTACATCGCCCAGCAGGGCAACCTCGACATCGTCCTGTGCGAGCGCGGCATCCGCACCTTCGAGAAGGCCACCCGCAACACCCTGGACATCAGCGCCGTCCCGGTCGCGCAGAGCCTGTCCCACCTGCCGGTGATCGTCGACCCGTCCCACTCCGGCGGCAAGCGCTCCCTGGTGCTGCCGCTGTCGCGGGCCGCCGTCGCGGTCGGCGCCGACGGCGTCATCGTCGACGTCCACCCGCACCCGGAGACCGCCCTGTGCGACGGCCCGCAGGCCCTGGTCCAGGAGGACCTGGCCGAGCTGCGCGACCTCGCCGGGACCCTGGCGGCGCTCACCGGGCGCACGCTCACCCCGGCGCCCGGCCACGAGCTCGCCGGTATCTGAGACGCGCGACACCCGCGGCCACGACGACGGGGCCCGCCCGGAGCATCTCCGCGCGGGCCCCGTCGTGTCGAGGGCCGAAGGTCCCCGTTCCCCGGGCGTCCTCGCACAGGCCGAAGCGAGGCGGCGGCCTGAAGCAAGCCGGGGCCGTCAGACCTTGACGGTGGCGGCCCTGGCGGGCTCCAGCCGGGCCGGGGCGGCGTCGCCCAGGAAGCTGGGCTTGTGCATCTGGGCGGTCGTCACCAGGTACTCGGCGAGCTCCTCGGCGTCCAGGCGCTTCTCGATCTGGCGCAGGTCCGGGATCTTGGCCGCGGTCTCCACCTGGCGCGGGGTCAGCATGGTGCAGCAGTCCTCGTCGGGCAGCTCCGAGATGGACAGGGTCCCGATCTTTCGGGCCTGGTCCATGATCTCGGTCTTGTCCATGCCGATCAGCGGGCGCAGGATCGGCAGGTCCACCGCGTCGTCCAGCGCCGTCAGGTTGGTCATGGTCTGGCTGGAGACCTGGCCCAGCGCGTCGCCGGTGATCAGGCACTCGGCCTTCAGGTCGTCGGCGAGCACCTCGGCGGTCTTGAGCATGAGGCGCCGCTGGGCGACGATCTGCAGCCGCTCGATCCCGGAGCTCTTCAGCTGCTGCTGGGCCTTGCCGAAGGGGATCACGAACAGGCGCGACCCCACCTGGTAGCGGTCCAGCTGGCGGACCAGGCTGTAGGCCTTGTAGATCGACTCGGGGCCGGTGAACGGCATCCCGGAGAAGTGCAGGAAGTCCACCTTGAGTCCGCGCCGGATCATCCGGTGCGCGGCCACCGGCGAGTCGATGCCGCCCGACATCAGGACCAGGCCGCGGCCGCTCATCCCGGCGGGCAGCCCGCCCTGGCCGGGGATGCCGTCGGTGAAGATGAACGCCTCGTCCTTGTCCACCTCGATGTACAGGGTGTTGTCGGGGCGCTTGAGGTTCACGGGGTAGCCGTGCGCCTTGACGATCTCCGAGCCCAGGTACCCGGCCAGCTCCGAGGAGGTCATCTCGAACCGCTTGTCGCGGCGGCGGGCGCGCACCGCGAAGCTGCCCTCGCGGCCCTCCATGGAGCGCACGGCCACGTCGGTGACCGTGGCCAGGTCCTTGGGCACCCGGCGCACCAGGTGCACCCAGACGACGCCCATGACGTTGGCCATGCGGTCGGCGATCTCGGCGACCTCCAGGTCGGAGGCCCCGGGCTTGCGCACGATGATCACGCCGGAGCCGCGCTGGGAGACGCGGATCTCGCCCAGGTCGCGGACGGACGAGCGGATGTTGTTGTGCAGGCGGCGCTCGAACAGCTTGCGGTTGGAGCCCTTGAGGACGATCTCGCCGAGCTTCATGAGCACGCAGAGTTCGCCCAGCCCGTCTCCGGTGCCGCCGACGGGGACCGGCGCGGACTCAAGCGACGCGGACATGGGTGCTACCTCCGGATAGACATGCGTGGGTGCCCGGTTGCTCGTGTTCGGACCGGCGGTGGCGGGAAACCGGGATCGCCCATCGCCGTACTTCTACCAGTATCGAACATCCTCCCCACCGCTCCATCCATATTTCGGTCTGGACGGAAGACGACGCACCCGGGTGGCCACCGTGCGTATCCACCGGGGGAAACCTAGGATCGCGGCATGGCCTTGTTCGTCCACCTCACCCCCGCCGCGAACACCGTGCGACTGCGCCGCTCGGGGGTCCGCGCGGCGGGCCGCGGCCGCGGCGCGGGACGCGGCGTGTACTGCTTCCCGGTACTGCCCTGCTACACGCTCACCCACCAGTGGCTGCGGGAACTCGCACGTGAGGACGACCACCGCCGGTTCGTCGCGGTGCACATCCGGCTCGACGACGACCAGCCGGTGACCGTCGGACACCACGCGAGCCGGCCGCTGCGGGTCACCGCGGGGGAGGCGGTGCGGATCGTGCGGGCGCTGCCGGACCCGCGGGGCTGGGAGGTCTTCGTCCCGCGCACGGTCACGGTGCGTGAGATCCACCGGGTGCGCGGAGTGGCCCCGGACGCGGGCCGGCACCCCGAGGGGGCCTTCGACTGCCCCTGCGCCGTCCGGGTCGGCGAACCCGCGCTCTCCTAGGGGCGCGTCAAGGGGCGCGAACGCGTCCGCCCCCTCCCGGGAGCCACAGGAGGGGGCGGACGGAGCGAGGACGCGTGTTCCGCCGCGTCCCCAGACCCTTGGGTCTAGCCGAAGAAGACCTCGGCCTCGGCGTAGCGCTCGGCCGGGACCGTCTTGAGGGTGTCGGTCGCCTCGGCCAGGTCCACCCGGACGATGTCGGTGCCCTGGAGGCCGACCATCTTGCCGAACGACTTGTCGTGCACGGCCTCGATGGCGTTGACGCCCAGGCGGGTGGCGAGCACGCGGTCGAACGCGGTCGGGGTGCCGCCGCGCTGCACGTGGCCCAGGACCACCGAACGCGCCTCCTTGCCGGTGCGCCGCTCGATCTCGTCGGCGAGGGTCTGGCCGATGCCGCCCAGGCGCACGTGGCCGAAGGAGTCCTTCTCGCCGGTGGCGAGCTCCATCTGCCCCTCCTTGGGGTGCGCGCCCTCGGCGACCACGATGATCGGCGCGTACTGGGTGCGGAAGCGGCTCTCGACGTGCGCGACGACCTCGTCGATGTCGAAGGGGCGCTCGGGGATGAGGATGACGTTGGCGCCGGCGGCCATGCCCGAGTGCAGGGCGATCCACCCGGCGTGGCGGCCCATGACCTCCACGACCAGGGCGCGGTGGTGCGACTCCGCCGTGGTGTGCAGGCGGTCGATCGCCTCCATGGCGATGTTGACGGCCGTGTCGAACCCGAAGGTGTAGTCCGTGGCGTTGAGGTCGTTGTCGATGGTCTTGGGCACGCCCACCACGTTGACGCCGCGGTCGTGGAGCTGGCGGGCCACGCCCAGCGTGTCCTCGCCGCCGATGGCGACCAGGGCGTCGACGCCCAGCCCGGCCATGTTGTCCTTGACGCGCTCGACGCCGCCCTCGATCTTCATGAGGTTGGTGCGGGAGGAGCCCAGGATGGTGCCGCCGCGCGGGAGGATGCCGCGCACCGCCTCGATGTCCAGGGGCATGGTGTCGCCCTCCAGGGGGCCGCGCCAGCCGTCCCGGAAGCCGATGAACTCGTAGCCGTAGTCCTTGATGCCCTTGCGGACCACGGCCCGGATGACCGCGTTCAGACCAGGGCAGTCGCCGCCACCGGTCAGCACCCCGACGCGCATACGAATCTCCTCGACGTAGTGGGTTCCACGGCGCTTGGCGCCATATGGTCTAGACCATAGTGGTACGGGCGATCCCTGGCCAACCCGGGCCGGTGAACAGCGTCCGAACTACCCCGCGGTACGTCCGGAACAGGCCTCCCTCACCGTTTCGCGCCCCGGCGAGGGGCTCCGCGACCCCCGCGCCGGGGTCAGTCGTCGAGGCCGCGGTCGATGGCGTAGCGCACCAGTTCGACCCGGTTGTGCAGGTGCAGTTTGGTGAGGGTGTTCTGCACGTGGTTCTGCACCGTGCGGTGGGCGATCGACAGCCGCTCCGCGATCTGCTTGTAGGCCAGCCCCTTGGCGACCAGGCGCAGCACCTCGGTCTCGCGCGGGGTCAGCGCGGGGGTCCCGTCCTCCTCGTCGCGCTCGCGCGCGGACGAGAGCCTGCGGTACTCGCCCAGCACCAGCCCGGCCAGGCCCGCGGTGTAGACGGCCTCGCCCCGGTGCACCCGCCGGACCGCGTCCAGGAGTTCGTCGCGGCCCGCCGACTTGACCAGGTAGCCGGTGGCCCCGGCCTTCACGGCGGCCAGCACGTCGTCCCCGGCCCCGCTGGCCGACAGCACCAGCACCCGGGGCGGCTCGGCCAGGGCGGTCAGGCCCGCCGTCAGCTCGACCCCCGTCATGTCCGGCAGGTGCAGGTCGACGATGGCCAGGGTGGGCCGGGTCGCCGGGGCGATCCGCAGCGCCTTGGCGCCGTCGCCCGCCGTGCCGACCACGGTCACCCCGGCCTCGCCGAGGTCGCGCGCGACCGCGTCGCGCCAC
>NZ_JBJJBV010000025.1:0-44808 GCF_045446735.1 Nocardiopsis protaetiae | reverse complement strand
AGGGTCGAGGTCACGTCGCCGAGGGCGGGCACGGCGACGGGCAGCTCGGGCAGGGTGTCGGTGGCCGCGGCCTGCGGCAGCACCTCGGTGGGCAGCTGCCCGGTGGGCAGGGAGTCGACGGGCAGCGCGACGGGGATCTCCACCAGGGAGTCCACCGGCGCCGCCTGCGGCAGGACCTCCGCCGACAGCGCGTCGCTGGGCAGCTGCTCGCCGGGCAGGACCACCGGCAGCTCCGGCAGCGTGTCCACGGCGTCGGCCTGCGGCAGCACCTCGGTGGGCAGGGCCACCGGCAGCTCGGGCAGCGCGTCGGCCGGGGCGGTCTGCGGCAGGGTTCCGGCGGTCTCGCCCAGGAGCAGGTCGTAGGCGATGCCCGCGGCGCCGCCGCTGATGTCGGTGTTCTGTCCGGTGACCGGCAGCACCGCGTCGTTCATGGGGACGACCTCGCCGAGGGAGGCCGCGTCCAGCTCGGTCAGGCCGGCGGCGGCCTCGTGGGCGCCCAGCTCGGTCACGGCGCCCTCGACCTGCGCGACCGTGTTCTCCACGGGCAGCGGGGTCTGCGCGGGGTGGCTCAGCGGCAGGGTGCCGCCGCCGGTGCTCAGGCCGACCGAGTCCAGCAGGCCGAGCCCGCCGACCAGACCGCTCACCGGGTCGAGCGCGCCGCTCTGCGGGACGGTCGGGGCGTCCACCGGCAGGGCACCCACCGGCAGGGCGCCGGTGACCGTGTCCAGGCCGACGTCGGTGCTGTTGCCGTCCAGGGCCACTGGGGCCTCGACGGGCAGCCCGTCGGTGAGCCCGCCGGTCGGGGCGGAGTTGTGCTGCACGTCGGGGGCCGCGGAGATCGTGCCCGGCTGGACGCTGGCCAGGTCGCCGACCGGGGAGCCGATGCCGTCGGTCAGGACCGCGGGCACCTGGCCGCCCAGGTCGTTCAGGGGAAGGCCGTCGGTCACACCGCCGAGGGTGTCGGCCCAGGAGAACCCGGAGCCGAAGGCGATGAATCCCGCCGCGCCGGCTGCCAGCAGCAGGGTCTTGGCTGAAGTGCGGGCGGTGGTGTTCATGAGTGTCCTTCCGGGGTGGCCGCGCTGGGCGGCTCGTGAGTCTGTCTCTGTTCGGGGAGCCACTCCCCTGGCCAGGAGGGAGGTGCTCGGTTTCTCAGCGGGCGACCTGGCGGGCCGTCGACTGATGTGAACCCCGCGTTCGGGTGCGCGGCTCACATCAACCCCCAGAGGGTGCGGAAGCGATCACTCGGAGTAGAGGACTCGGGCGTTCCGCGGCTGGGAAGGTGTGCCAGGAGACCGGTCGGTGGACGACCGGGGAACGCCGCGCTAGTCGGGCGAGAAGGTGGGCTCGTCGCTGGGCTCGGCCGGGACCGAGCGCAGGACGTGCCAGGCGGCCTGGAGCAGGCCGGGGGCCGGGGTCGGTGCCCCGGGGGCGGGCAGGTAGCCCGCGATGAGCCCGCCGCCCTGGGCGGCGGACCCTGCGGGGGCCGCCGGGGCGGTGGCGGTGGTGCCCGGGGCCGACGGGGCCGGGGCGACCGCGGTGTCGGTGACGGCGGCGGTCCCGGTGTCGGCGGCGGAACGCCGCTCGGCGGCCGGGGCGGCCGTCACGGTGTCCGCCGCGGCCACGTCGAAGGCGTCGAACGCGGCGGCCTCGGCCGGCACGTCCGCGACGGCCGGGTCCTGCGGACGCGGGGCGTCCTCCCCGGGCCGCTCGACGCCCGGAACGGGCTCGGGCAGAGTGATCTCGGGCAGCCCGGAGAACCCGGGCAGCGGGGCCGTCTCCGCGACGGGCGCGGTGACGACCTGGCGCACGGCCTCGTCGAGGTGGCGGGCCACGTCCTCGGGCGCGGCGGGGGCCTGCGCGGCGGCGGGCTCCTCCAGCGCCTGGCGCGCCCGGTCGACCCCGGTGCCCACGGTGGCGACGGTGTCGGCCAGCGGGGTGCCCAGGTCGGCGACCGCGTTGTGGTCCAGGGCCCGGGCGGGCACCGCGAGATCGGCGCCCGGTCCCTCGGCCGCCCCGGCCGGGGCGGCCCCGGCCAGCCACAGGGCGCACAGCGCACCGGCCATGAGGCCCAGGAGCAGCAGCGCCCGGCGGACCGGTGCGGGGCACACGGCGGTACGGGCGCCGCTGGCGCTCGCACTACCGTGGGCTGTGAACACCGGGGGTCCTTCCGCCGTGGATCGGGAGGTCTTGGTCGCGACCGGGGCGGGGGCCACCGGTGCGGGGCGCCGCGTGCAGCGGGGCCGGTCGGAGGTATCGAACGCGGGGATCTCGGATCCCTCCTGCGCCGAACGAGAGCGACGTTAGCATGCAATGGAGGGACCACGGAGCGTTTCCCTGGGAATTCCCTTCCAGGTGGGATCCCCTCTCCCCCGGCAGATGTGGCAAATCAGGAAAAAAACAACGACAATTCACCTATATACGCCCGAGGAAAAGCGCGCATTGCGAGACCGCCCGACCGGCTCTGCGGAGGTTGACCGACACATGACCGAGCTCCCCCAGAGCCCCCGGCTGTCCCCCGACTCCCTCGAAGACCTCCTCACCGATGTGCAGGGCCTGCACCACGGCATGTCCGACCAGGCCCGGATGCGCTCCCTGCTCCAGGCCGTGCTGACCATCGGCGGCGACCTCGACCTGGCGACCGTGCTGCGCAGGCTCACCGAGATGGCCGCCCAGCTGGTCGGCGCCCGGTACGCGGGACTGGGGGTCGTCGACGAGGACGGCGGCTTCAGCGAGTTCATCCCCGTGGGCATCACCCGCGAGCAGGCCGAGCACATCGCCCGGTTCCCGCACGGCAAGGGGGTCCTGGCGGCCCCGCTGTTCGGCCGCGCCCCGCTGCGGCTGTCGGACCTGCGCGACCACCCCGACTTCGGCGGGTTCCCCGAGGGCCACCCGCAGATGTCCACCTTCCTCGGGGTGCCGATCCAGGTCCGGGACGAGGTGTTCGGCAACCTCTACCTCACCGAGAAGACCGACGGCGGGGTGTTCGACGAGGAGGACGAGGCCGTGGTCACCGCCCTGGCCACCGCCGCCGGGGTCGCCATCGAGAACGCGCGCCTGTACGAGGAGGCGCGGCTGCGCGAACGCTGGCTGGCCGCCTCCACCGAGATCACCACGCGCCTGCTGTCGGGCGCCGCCACCGACGAGGTGCTGGCCTACCTGGCCGCGCAGGCCCGTGAGATCGGCGGGGCCGACACCGCGGTGGTGCTGCTGCCGGACCCGCGTGCCCGGGGGCACCTGTTCGCCGAGATAGCGGACGGCCCCATCGCGCAGGAGATCCTGGGCACCCCGGTGGAGATGCACGGTTCGGCCTGCGGGCAGGTGTACGAGTCGGGCGAGCCGATAAGCATCGCCGACCTGCGCCAGGCCGAATGCCCGATGCTCACCCACCGCGGTTACGGCCCGGGACTGCTGGTGCCGCTGGGCACCCCGGGCAACACGCGTGGCGTGCTGCTGCTGGGCAAGGTGTCGGAGCGGGCGCCGTTCCCGTCGGCGATACGGCGCATGCTGCACTCGTTCTCCGTGCAGGCGGGCATCGCGCTGGAGCTGGCCGAGGCCCGGCACGACACCGAGCGCCTGGTGGTGCTGGAGGAGCGCGACCGGATCGCCAAGGACCTGCACGACGTGGTCATCCAGCGGCTGTTCGCGTCGGCGATGACGCTGATGAGCACGATGCGGCTGATCTCCTCGCAGGAGGCGGCCGAGCGGGTGCAGCGCACCATAGACGAGCTGGACGCCACCATCCGGGAGATCCGCTCGACGATCTTCGCGCTCCAGAACCCGCCCAGCCGCCAGGACACCTCGCTGCGCGGGCGCATCCTCAAGCTGGCCGAGAACACCGCGCACAGCCTGGGCTGCCACCCGGGGGTGAGCCTGGACGGGCCGATCGACGCCTCGGTCCCCGACGAGGTCGGCGAGCAGCTGCTGGCGGTGCTCGGGGAGGCGCTGAGCAACGTGGCCCGGCACGCCCGCGCCTCGGAGGTGCACGTGTCGGTGGCGGTGGAGGAGACGGCGACGACCGGACGGCACACCACGCTGGCGCTGACCGTCACCGACAACGGGGTGGGGCTGCCCGAGGAGGGGCGGCGCAGCGGGCTGCGCAACATGGACGAGCGGGCGCGGGCGCTGGGCGGCGGGTTCTCCGCGCGGCGGGGGGAGACCGGTGGGACGGTGCTCACCTGGAAGGTGCCGGTACCCGACGACGGGACGCCGCCGTTCGACACCTACTAGAGACGTCGGCGGGCACGGGGCCGTGGAGGGGCGCCCGGGGGCGCGGGGGCGCGGCTAGTAGCGGCGGCCGCGGAGCTCGGCGACCAGGACCGCGGCCTGGGTGCGGCGCTTGAGGTCGAGCTTGGACAGCAGCGCCGACACGTAGTTCTTGACGGTCTTCTCCGCCAGGTAGAGGCGCTCGCCGATCTGGCGGTTGGTCATGCCCTCGCCGATGAGGTCGAGGATCTGGCGCTCCTGCGGGGTGAGCTCGGCCAGCGGGTCGGGCTCGGCCTGGGCGCCGCGCAGGCGCTCCATCATGGCGCCGGTGCTGCCGGAGTCGAGCAGGGATCCGCCGGAGGCGACGGTGCGCACGGCCCCCACGAGGTCGGCGCCGTGGATCTGCTTGAGCACGTACCCGGCGGCGCCGGCCATGACGGCGTCGTACAGGGCGTCCTCGTCGGCGAACGAGGTGAGCATGAGGCAGGCGATCTCGGGGTGGTCGGAGCGGATCTCCCGGCACACCTGGACACCGGAACCGCCGGGCAGGCGCACGTCCAGGACCGCGACGTCGGGGACCACGACCGGGATGCGGGCCAGCGCCTGTTCGGCCGTGCCCGCCTCGCCGACGACGGTCATGTCGTCCTCGGTCTCCAGGAGTGCGGCGACCCCGCGCCGGACCACCTCGTGGTCGTCCACCAGGAACACCCTGATGGGCTTGTGAACGCCCCCGGTTCCACCGCCCGACATGCCGCTCATCCTCATCCCTGTGCCATCCCTGCGTCGCCGCGCCTCGGACACGTCTCCGGCATAGACGGTAGTACGTGCGAGGGGGCGCGCGGGGGCCATATGACACAGAACTCGTCAGACAAAGGTCCTGCATACGACATATCACCCAAGATCCGGGCGAAAACTCTGAGATCGGTCGGCTCGGGGGCCCGGGCCCAGGGTCCGATATCCGGGTTCGGGGACGGGCCCGAACCGGGCTCATGGGCGGCCCCGAACCGTGGCCGGGGACGGGCTCGCACCAGGTCGAGGGCGGGCCCGGACCGGCTTCAGGGACGGACCCCCGCCCACGGGCGCGCCAGCTCCAGCGCCCGGCAGGCCGCCAGCACCCGGGCGTCCGCGTGGCGCGGCCCCACCACCTGGAGCCCCACCGGCAGCCCCTCGGACGTGAACCCGCACGGCACGCTCGCCGCCGGCTGCTGGGTCATGTTGAACGGGTGGCTGAACCCCGCCCACACCGTCCACCGCTCCCCCTCCAGCCCCGGCGGGCACTCCCGTCCCGCCTCGAACGCGCCGAACGGCGCCGCCGGGGTGAGCAGCAGGTCGTACTCGGTGTGGAAGCGGCCCATCCGGGCGCCCATCTCCATGCGCAGCGCCATCGCCGTCAGGTAGTCCTGCGCCGAGTAGGTCAGCCCCTCCGCGACGATCTCCGCCAGCCCGGGGTCGAACAGGTCGCGGTCGGCGCCGGTGACGCGTTCGGTGGCCTTGGCCGCGCCCGAGTACCACAGCACGTGGAACTCCGGCCGGGCGTCGGGCAGCCCGGGGTCGGCCTCCGTCACGTGCGCGCCCAGGTCGGCCAGGATGTCGGCGGCCGCGGCGACGGCCGCGGCCACCTCCGGGTCCACCGCGAGCCCGCCCAGGGTCGGGGAGAACGCGATGCGCAGCCCGCGCACCAGGTCCTCGGGGTCGGTGCGCAGGCGCACGTCGGCCAGGCCCGGCTGCGGCGGGGCCAGCGCCGCCCAGTCCCGGGGGTCGGGACCGGTCATGGCCTCCAGCATGAGCGCGGTGTCGCCGACGGTGCGGGTCATCGGCCCGGTGTGCGCCAGCGAGCCGAAGGGGCTGGCCGGGAAGTGCGGGACCAGGCCCCAGGTGGGCTTGATGCCGACGATCCCGCTGAACGAGGCCGGGATGCGGATGGAGCCGCCGCCGTCGGTGCCGGTGGCCATCGGGACCGCCCCGGCGGCGACCGCGGCGGCCGAACCGCCGCTGGACCCGCCCGGGGTGGTCGCCGGGTCCCACGGGTTGCGGGTGACGCCGGTGAGCGGGGAGTCGGTGACGGCCTTCCAGGCCAGCTCGGGGGTGGTGGTCTTGCCGACGAAGACCGCGCCCGCCTCCCGCAGCCGGGCGACCGCCGGGGAGTCCTCGGCCCAGGCGCCGGTGCGCGGGGAGGTCAGGGAGCCCTTGAGGGTGGGGTGGCCGCGCAGCAGGTGGACGTCCTTGACGGCGACGGGCACCCCGTCGAGCGGGCCCAGGGGTTCTCCGCGTTCCCAGCGGGCGGCGGACTCCCGGGCGGCGGCGCGGGCCTCCTCGGCCAGGACCAGGCAGAAGGCGTTGAGGACGTGGTCGGTCCGCTCGATGCGGGCCAGGGCCTCCTCGACCGCCTCGACCGGGGAGGAGTCCCCGGCGGCGTAGGCGGCCAGGAGCTCCTCGGCCGACGCGGCGGAGGGGTCGGCCACCGGGGCGGTGGGCGCGGCGGGGTCGGCGGGCGCCGGGGCGTCCGCGGCGGTCGAGTCGGAACGGATCGTCACTTCGGCCTCCCGGAAGGGGGTCGGCCGGGCACGTAGCCCCGGCGTTTGTCGACGACGTTGCGCGGTTCGCGCCCGTCGAGATGACGGGAGAGCTCGTCCAGGAACAGGTCGACCAGCTCCTCCCGCCAGCCGACCACGTCCCCCGCCATGTGCGGGGAGACCACCGAGCCCGGCAGCCCCCACAGCGGGTTGATGGCCTTGAGGGGTTCGCGCTCGAACACGTCCAGCGCGGCCCCGGCGATGGCTCCGGAGTCCAGGGCGACGACCAGGTCCTGCTGGTCGACGATGGGGCCGCGGGCCACGTTGACGAGCCGGGCGGTCGGCTTCATCAGGTCCAGGAAGGTGCGGTCGACCAGGCCGCGGGTGGCGTCGGTGAGCGGGGCGGCGATGATCACGTGGTCGGCCGCCGGGAGCTCGCCGAACAGGGTCGGCTCCCCCTGCGGCCCGCGCTCGGCGGTGCTGGAGAGCACCACGTCGCCGAAGTCGGGGTCGCCGGTGCGGGCGCGGCTGCCCGAGGCCCGCACCTCCACTCCCACGGCGGTGAGCAGGCGGGCGATGGCGCGGGCGATGGGACCGGTGCCGACGATGAGCGCGCGCGAGCCGGCCACCCGCGCGGTCTCGCGGTGCTCCCAGCGGCGTTCGCGCTGGAACTCCCAGGTGCGGTGGAAGTCCTTGGCGTAGGCGATGACCAGGCCCAGGACGTATTCGGCGATGGGCTGCTCGAAGATCCCGCGCGAGTTGGTGACCACGACGTCGGACTCGACCAGGGCGGGGAACATGAGGTTGTCGACCCCGGCGGTGGCCGCGTGGACCCAGGTCAGGGCGTCGGCCTTGGGCCAGGCGGCGGCCAGGGCCTCGGAGAACAGGTCCCACACGAGCAGGATCTGGGTGCCCGGGAGCTTGGCGGAGAGGTCGTCGGCGGTGGCGTAGACGACCCCGCCCAGGCCCGGGTGGCCGTCGATGCGCTCCCGGCCCGGCGGCAGGTCGTCGCCGTGCAGGATCAGCAGCCGGGGGCGGTCGGGCGGGGACGGGGCGGCACTGTTCACGGGCCTTGCGCTCTCCGGTCGGCGGCAGGGAAGCACGCTGGCGGGGATATGTGGCGGGCCCCGCACCGGCCACGCTAGAAAGCGGACGTGGGATTGTCAACAATCGACAAACCAGGGTTCTCCGGGCTTTCCGGGGCGCCCGCGAACGTTCTCCCACCCCTCCCCTGCCCCTTCTTGTGACGGGGAACCCTTGATCGTAAGATTGTCGACAATCAACAACCGGGGATGCCCCGGACGCCCGGACACCGTCCCGCCGGTCCCGACCCCGTCGCCCGGCCGTCACCGAAGGGACCCACGCCCCAGTGCCCAGGTACATGAGCATCACCCTGCCCCGCCGCGGGGTCTCCTGCGTCGCAGAACTCCTCGAAAAGGACGCGCCGCGCACCTGCGCTGCGGTGTGGGACGCGCTGCCCCAGGGCGACGCCGTCCAGCACGCCAAGTACGCGCGCAACGAGGTCTACACGATGGTGCCGAGGTTCGCGCCCGTCGAACCCGGCCAGGAGAACCCCACCGTCACGCCCATCCCCGGCGACGTCGTCTACTTCTCCTTCGACGGGGGCATGCTCGACCGCGCCTTCAAGGAGGACAAGGGGATCTCCCACCTGCCCGGGGTCATCGACCTCGCCCTCTTCTACGGCCGCAACAACCTGCTGCTCAACGGGGACGTCGGGTGGGTGCCCGGCAACGTGTTCGCCACCGTCGTGGAGAACCTCCCCGCCATGGCCGAGGCGTGCGACGACGTCTGGCGCTCCGGCAGCGTCGGCGAACGCCTGCTCTACGAACGACTGGACCGCTGACGGCTCCCGCGCGGCGGGACCACGACAGGAGAACCGAGGAGGTGAGCGACCCGTGCTCGTTCAGGAACCCTTTGAAGGTCCGGCGGCCGACCGCCCGACCCCGCTACAGACCGGGGTGGGGATCGTGGCGCCCTACGACTTCGCACTCGACCGCGAACTGTGGCGGTGGACGCCCGACGACGTGTCCCTGCACATGACGCGCCTGCCCTACGTCCACGTCCCGGTGACGGTCGACCAGGCGGCGGCCCTGTGCCGGCCGGAGGGCATCACCCCGGCGGTCCGCACCCTGCTCACCCCCGAACCCTCGGCGGTCGGCTACATGTGCGCCTCGGGGAGCTTCGTCCACGGCGCCGCGGGCGAGCGGGAACTGCGCCGGACCATGACCGCGGCCGGCGCGCCCGCCGCGGTCACCACCTCCGGGGCGCTGATCGACGCGCTGGCCGCCCTGGGCGCCCAACGCGTCGCGGTCGTCACCCCCTACGTCGACGAGGTGACCGACCGCCTCCTGGGCTACCTGGACGAGCACCGGATCGGGGTGACCTCCAGCGTGGGGCTGGGACTGCTGGAGCACATCTGGCGCGTCGCCTACGACGTGATCGCCCGCGCCGTCCACGAGGCCGACCGCCCCGAGGCCCAGGCGATCTTCGTGAGCTGCACCAACATGCTCACCTACGACATCATCGCCCCCCTCGAACGGGAGCTGGGCAAACCGGTGGTGACCGCCAACCAGGTCACCATGTGGGCGCTGATGCGCGCCATCAGCCGGAACCCGGTGGCCCACGGACAGAGCCTGATGGAGACCGCGGCGCGCAGCGCCGCCTGAACCCGTGGCGGGGAGCCACAGTGAGGAGGACACCATGACCCGCGTCGGATTCCTCTACCCGGGGCACAGCGCCGAGAGCGACTACAAGGCCTACGAGGGCCTGCTCGGCGGCGACGTCGAACTGCGCGTGATCCACACGCTGATGCGCGAGGACGCCCACCGGCTGGAGGCGCTGCTCGACATCGGCGGCGAGGACGTGCTCGCCGAGGGGGCGCGCGAGGCGGCGGCGCTGGGAGTGGACGCCACCGTCTGGGCCTGCACCAGCGGGAGCTTCGTCTTCGGCTGGGAGGGGGCGCGCCGCCAGGTCGAGGGGATCCGGCGGATCGCGGGCACTCCCGCGTCGAGCACCTCGTGGGCGTTCGTGCACGCCCTGACCCGGCTGGGGGTGCCGCGGGTGGCGGTCGCGGCGACCTACCCCGAGGACGTGTCCGGCCGGTTCGTCGACTTCCTCTCCGCGGCGGGGGTCGAGGTGGTGTCCCTGGCCAGCCACGGCATCGCCACCGCCGCGGAGGTCGCCTACCTCGACCCGGACGAGGTCGTCGACTTCGTCATCTCCAACGACCATCCGCGCGCGGGGGCCGTGCTCGTCCCGGACACCGCCCTGCACAGCGCGCACCTGATCGAGCCGCTGGAGGCGCTGCTCGGCAAGACCGTGCTGACCGCCAACCAGGTGAGCATCTGGGAGGGGCTGCGGCTGGCCGGGGACGTCCGGCCGCGGGCGAACGGCCCGGGGACGCTGTTCCGTACCGGGGCCGCCGAGGTCGCGAGTATGCTGCCGCAGGTCTGACCTTCCGGGCGGTCCCCGTGCCCGCAGGTCGGCGAGAACATCGAAAAGGAGGCGGAAGATGCCCGCCCACGGTCAACTCACCCCCGTCCCCCGCAGGTCCACGGCCGAACTGATCGCCGAGCAGCTGCGCTCGGCGATCATGTACGGTTCGCTGGCTCCGGGGGACCAGCTCGGCGAGGCCGACCTGGCCGGGCGGCTGGGGGTGAGCCGCGGCCCGCTGCGCGAGGCCATGCAGCGGCTGGTCCAGGAGGGGCTGCTGCGCAGCGAACGCCACCGCGGGCTGTTCGTGCGCGAGCTCACCCCGGACGACGTGCGCGACATCTACGTGGCCCGGCTGGCCGTGGAGCGCACCGCCTGCGAGCTGATCATGCGCGGCAACCGGGGCGAGGCCGTCGCCCGGCTCACCCCGGCGGTGCAGCGCCTGGCCGAGGCCGCCGCCACCGGCGACCGGAGGGCCATGAGCGACGCCGACCAGGAGTTCCACCGGACCCTGGTGAGCTGCTCCGGCAACGGCCGCCTGGAGCGGATGGCGCAGACCCTGCTGGTGGAGACCCGCATGTGCCTCACCGTGATGCAGGAGGTCTACCCCGAGCCCGCCGAGCTGCTGGAGGAGCACCGCCGCATCCTCGACGCCATCGCCGACGGCGCCGAGGAGCGGCTGCTCCACCTCATCGGGACCCACATGACCGACACCGTCGCCCGCATCAACGACGCCGCCCCGCCCGCCCCCGCCCCCTAGGCGGGCTCGACGAGGCCGTCCGGCATGGCGCGCAGCGGCCCCCGGTCCCCGTGCGCCGTGCTGGCCGCCGACGCCTCGTCGTTGCGCGCGCCGTCGGGCCGCTCCCACGCGATGCGGTACCCCGCCTCGCGGGCGGGCCGGCCGGGGTCGGCGATGCCCAGGTGGTTGCGCAGGGCGCCGGAGGCGGGGTCGAGGTAGGGGTCAGTCATCCCGGCGGTACCTCGCCAGGGTGCGGCGCGGGGCCTCGTCGAAGTCCATCCCACCGTCGACGACGGCCCGCATGTCGCGGCGGGCCTCGGCACTCGGTTCGCCGCCCTCCGCACGCGCACCGGCGGGCGCGGCCGCCTCCGCCCGGCGCAGCCGGTCGGCGGCGTCGAGGGCCATGAGGCGCTCGTACTCGGCCGGGGAGATGAGCACCCCCTGCGGCCTGCGGTAGGCACCGACCACGATCGGGGCGTGCTCGGGGTCCTCGACCAGTTCGGCGAGGAGTTCGGGCAGGCGGTTGCGCGTCTCGGCGACGCCCAGGACGGTGGGGATCTTCGCGCTCATGATCCAAATGCACGAGAAGTTGTACAACTTTCACGGGCGCGAAGATCCCCCGGGGTCAGAGGCCGCCGATGCCGACGTACTTGGTTTCGAGGAACTCGTCGATGCCGACGCGGCCGCCCTCGCGGCCCAGGCCGGAGTGCTTGACGCCGCCGAACGGGGCGGCCGGGTTGGAGACCACGCCCTGGTTGAGGCCGACCATGCCGGTCTCCAGGGCCTCGCTCACCCGCAGGGCGCGGTTGAGGTCCCGGGTGTAGAGGTAGCTGACCAGGCCGAACTCGGTGTCGTTGGCGGCGTGCAGCACCTCCTCCTCGGTCTCGAAGGTGAGCACCGGGGCGACCGGGCCGAAGATCTCCGTGGAGGACAGTTCGCTGGCGAACGGAACGTTCGCCAGCACCGTCGGCCGGTAGAAGTGGCCGGGGCCGTCGCCCGGGCCGCCGCCGACCAGGACGGTGGCGCCGCGTTCGACGGCGTCGTCCACCAGGTGCTGCACCTTCTGGCGGGCCTTGTCGTCGATGAGCGGGCCCACGTCCACGCCGTCGTCCAGGCCGCGGCCCAGGCGCAGGGCGCCCATGCGTTCGCTGAGGCGCCGGGAGAACTCCTCGGCGATGCCCGACTGGGCGTAGATGCGGTTGGCCGCCGTACAGGCCTCGCCGATGTTGCGCATCTTGGCGAGCATGGCGCCGTCCACGGCCGCGTCCAGGTCGGCGTCGTCGAACACCAGGAAGGGCGCGTTGCCGCCCAGTTCCATGGAGGTGCGCAGCACCTGGCCCGCGCTCTGCTCCAGCAGGCGGCGGCCCACGCCGGTGGAGCCGGTGAAGGACAGCTTGCGGATGCGGCCGTCGCTGAGCAGCGGCTCGGTGACCGCACCCGGGTCGGTGGTGGGGATGACGCTCAGCACCCCCTCGGGCAGGCCCGCCTCGGCGAGGATGCCCGCCAGGGCCAGTGCCGACAGCGGTGTCTGGTGGGCGGGCTTGAGGACCATGGTGCAGCCCGCGGCGATGGCCGGGCCGATCTTGCGGGTGCCCATCGCCATGGGGAAGTTCCACGGGGTGATGAGCATGCACGGCCCCACGGCCTGGCGCATGATCAGGAACCGCGATTTACCGTCGGGCGAGGTGGCGAACCCGCCCTCGACGCGCACCGCCTCCTCGGAGAACCAGCGCAGGAACTCGGCGGCGTAGGCGATCTCGCCGCGCGCCTCGGCCAGCGGCTTGCCCATCTCCAGGGTCATGAGGACGGCCAGGTCCTCCTGGCGCTCCATGAGCAGCTCGTAGCCGCGGCGCAGGATCTCCCCGCGTTCGCGCGGCGCCGTGCGCGCCCACGACGGCTGGGCCCGGTGCGCGGCATCCAGCGCGGCCAGCGCGTCCTCCTTGCCCGCGTCCGCGACGTTGCAGAGCACCTCGCGGGTGGAGGGGTCCTCCACCTCGAAGTCCGCTCCCGACGCCGCGTCGCGCCACTGCCCGCCGATGAACAGGCGCTTCTCCACCTGTGCGACGACGCGTGCTTCCCGATCCGACATGTTCACCGCTCCCGGTCGTACATCGTGTCCCGGTCGTACATGGTGCGGCCCCGCGGCCGTGCGCGGGCCGGCACCGTTGGGGTCAGACCTGCCCGGCGTGCGTCCCCTGGACACCGCCACGGACCGGATGTTTCCATAGCCGTGTCGATTGTCAACAATCCTACGGAAACGCGCGACAACGAATCGAGGCATCGCATGGCGGAGCTCTCCCCTGTCCTCAAGCAGGCCACCCCCGTGGTCGCGGCGCGAGGCGAGGGCGCCCACATCTACGACGAGGACGGCCGCCGCTATCTCGACTTCACCGCCGGCATCGGCGTCACGAGCACCGGCCACTGCCACCCCCGGGTGGTGGCCGCGGCGCAGGAGCAGGTGGCCACGCTCATCCACGGCCAGTACACCACCGTGATGCACCGCCCGCTGCTGCGGCTCACCGAACGCCTGGGCGAGGTGCTGCCCGCCGGGATCGACCGGCTGTTCTACGTCAACTCCGGCAGCGAGGCCGTGGAGGCGGCGCTGCGGCTGGCCCGGCAGGCCACCGGGCGGCAGAACGCGATCGTGTTCCAGGGGTCGTTCCACGGCCGGACCATGGGCGCCGCCTCGCTCACCACGTCCGGGACCAAGATCCGGGCGGGCATCGGGCCGCTGGTGCCCGGGGTGGTCGTCGCCCCGTTCCCGTACGCCTACCGGCTGGGGTTGTCGGAGGAGGAGGCGGTCGCGTACGCGCTGCGCGAGTTCGACGAGCTGCTCATCACGGTGACCTCGCCGCGGGACACGGCGGCGGTGTTCATCGAGCCCGTCCTGGGCGAGGGCGGGTACGTGCCGGCGCCCGACGCCTTCCTTCAGGGGCTGCGCGAGCGCGCGGACACGCACGGGTTCCTGCTGGTCGCCGACGAGGTGCAGACCGGGTTCGGGCGCACCGGAACGTTCTGGGGGCACGAGCCGTCCGGGGTCGTCCCCGACATCGTCATCACCGCCAAGGGCCTGGCCAGCGGGTTCCCGCTGTCGGCGATCGCCGCGCCGGAGGCGGTCATGGCCAAGGCCTGGCCCGGCTCCCAGGGCGGGACCTACGGTGGCAACGCGGTCTCGTGCGCCGCCGCGCTGGCCACCCTCGACGTCATCCGGGAGGAGGGGCTGGTGGAGAACTCCGCGCGCATGGGCGAGCGGCTGCGCCAGGGGCTGGAGAAGGTGGCGGAGACCTCGCCTCTGATCGGGGACGTGCGCGGCCGGGGGCTGATGCTGGCCAGCGAGTTCACCACCGACGGCCGCCCGGACGCCGCCGCGGCGCTGCGCGCCCAGCAGGCGGCGGTCGGGCACGGGCTGCTGCTGCTGACCTGCGGCCCGGCGGGGAACGTGGTGCGGATGATCCCGCCGCTCATCGTCGACGGGGAGCAGATCGACGCGGCTCTGACCGCCTGGGAGGCGTCGGTGGCCGAGGCCTCGGCGTAGCGGGCCGGGCGACCCGGGGCGGGTGTCAGGCGGCGACCGCGAGGTCGGCCAGCACGAACACCCCGAGCCCGAGCGGGACCAGCGCGGCGAACACCGCCAGCGCCCGCGCCCGGTCCGCCCACCCGCGCCCGCCCAGCAGCAGGGGGACGGCCAGGCCCAGCAGCGCCTGGGTCCAGGCCGTCCCGAGCATGTGCGTGAAGTGCTCCCAGTTCACGAGCTTGAAGACGCCCTCGGCGGCCAGGACCGCGCCGAGCAGGGCCACCGCACCCGCCCGCCACCAGCCGTCCCGGCTTCGCCACACGGCCCCGGCCAGCCCGAACAGCGGCCCGGCCAGCGCGCCGAAGGCCGCCCACACCAGCGGGGCCCACAGATCCTGGGCGCCCAGCCACAGCAGCGAGGTGAAGCCGTAGTAGCCGAGCACCGCGCCCCACTGGGTGAGCAGCCCGGCCACGGCGCACGCCCACGGGCGGGCGGCGGCCC
Source organism: Nocardiopsis protaetiae (assembly GCF_045446735.1). NCBI lineage: Bacteria > Bacillati > Actinomycetota > Actinomycetes > Streptosporangiales > Nocardiopsidaceae > Nocardiopsis > Nocardiopsis protaetiae. The sequence goes on along the minus strand of NZ_JBJJBV010000025.1, from coordinate 29,885 downwards.
CGGCCGCCCCGGCGGCGAACGCCGCCGCCGCCCAGACCGCCCCGGAGTTGGCGAGCCAGGCCGCGGCGTCGGGCAGCAGGCCCTGGGCGATCATGGTGGCGATGCCGACGATGAGGCCGCCGATCCCGGACAGCACGAGCAGGGCCCACAGGGGAAACGCCTGTTCGGGGGCGGTGTCCTGCACGGGCGCTGTTTCGGTGCTCATACACGACCTATCGCGTCTCGCCCGACCCCCGGTTCCCGGCCCCGGACGAGGGGCGCCGGCCGGGAACGCGGGACGCAACAGAACGGCCCCGAACCGCGTTTCCGCTGTTCAGGGCCGTAATGCCACTGTCTCATGGTGGCGCACTCGGGAGGATTCGAACCCCCAACCTTCTGATCCGTAGTCAGATGCTCTATCCATTGAGCTACGAGTGCAGGTTGTTCAGTTGTCGTCGCCCTGGCGGACCGTGTCCTCCCTGGCGACGTCTCCGACTCTATCACGGTGCCGGAGTGGCTTCGCGCCATTTATGCGTGTGACCCCCGTCATCCGGGTGTAACACCGCGGCCCCGGCTCAGAAGGGGTCGACGGCCCGGAACACCGCCGTCAGGACCGCCCCCACGACGGTGAAGACCGCGCCCACGATGAGCGGCACCAGGTACACCAACGCGCCCGAGAGGGCCGGGCCGTCGGGGAGGGAGTAGTGGGGCGGGTGGGCGGGGTCGTAGTCCACGCGCACCGGCTGTCCCGGGGCCGGGGTGAAGGAGCTGCTGGAGGAGGGGTGGCGCACGTGGACCTCGCGCCCGTCGTGGGTTCGGAAACGGACCGTGAACGGGTGGGACCGGATGGTCCTGGTGCGGCCGTCCCGGCGGACCTGTCTGGTCTCGGTCCAGCTGTCGGTGATCACGCCGGTGGTGGACGCGCTGTACGCGGGGCGGGAGTTCCGGCCGGTGATCAGGGAGTAGGCGGACCAGGCCAGCAGGGCCAGGCCCAGGAACAGGAAGAGCAGCGGGACCAGGTCCAGCGCGGAGTCGGTCCCGAACACGACGGCCGGGGCCGCGACGGCGAGGGCGGCCAGGCTCAGCAGGAAGGGGGACAGCGCCGCCGCCAGGGAGGTCGGCCGGGGGCCGCCGCCCGGGTGGAGGGGGTAGTCGCCCAGGGAGCGGTCCGGGAAGGCCGCGCGCTCCACCCGGATGTTCCAGGGGTCCCGCGGGGAGTACACCACCGTGACCGGGGTGCCCTCCGCCAGCAGGTAGCCGCCGGTGCCCGAGTCGTCGCGGGCCTCCCAGGTGCGCGCCTGGGGGTCGCGGAGGGAGATCGTCAGCCGGTGCCGGCCCGTGGCGCGGTCCATCGGGTGGACGGCGGTGACGGTCCCGTGGTCGAGGACACCGCTCTCGGCCAGTTCCAGCTCCCGGCGGCGCCGCGCGAGCGCCGCCGCGGTCCGGCGGGCGCCCAGGATGAGGAGCAGGACCGCGATGACGGCGAAGAGGAGCAGGTTGACGGCGATTCGGTCGTCCATTCTGGTGTTGTACCAGGACGGCTCCCGGGTGCCCAGAGCCGGGGCGGGGGCCGCCGCGGGCCCGGTCTGGGACCGGGCCCATCGCGGTTCAGGAGGCGCGGGCTGCGGCGGCGGGCTCCCAGGCGAAGCCGTCCGGGTCGGTGCAGGCCCCGATGCCGCCGCCGATCAGCAGCCCGTGCGGGCCGTCGCCCCGCGGGTCGACGCCGATGGTCTTGGCGAGGGCGCGGCGCCGGTACAGCGACAGCTTGACCGAGCCCGGCTCGGTGGCGAACTCGGCGTAGGAGCGGCCGAAGCTCTTGGACACGGTCAGGCCGCGGCCGGCGTAGAACTTCTTGGTGGCGGCCACGTCCTCGACCCCCAGCAGGAGCACGACCTCGTCCACCTTCCCGGTGGCCGGGCCGGTGTTCTTCTTGGTGGAGGTGGCCAGCTGCCAGATCGCCCCGTCCGGGGCCTGGACGATGCCGCCGTAGCCCCACATCGACTTGGCGGCGGGCTTGAGGACCGTGGCGCCCGCGGCGACCGCGGACTCGAAGAGGACGTCGACGTCGGCGGGCTGGGACGTGATCAGCGACAGGGTGAACCCGCGGAAGCCCGTGGCGGGCTCGGCGGTGGCGCGCGTGCGGACCGGGCCGCCCAGGTCGAAGGCGGTGGCGTAGAAGCGGTCGGCGGCCTCGGTGTCGGTCGCGTCGAGGGTGATGGAAGCGATGTTCGTCATGACCACAACGCTAGAAGTCGGACCCCCGCCGGCGCTTCTCGATTCCTGATCGGTTGCGCCGGGGCTCCCGGGGCTCTGGGGTTCCCGGGGTTCCCGGGGCCGCTTTCGACACCCCTGTGTGCAGGCCGGGCGGGGCGGTGCGAGAACGTGGGTCCACGCCGTCCGTGTGACCCCCGTCGCACCCGGGCGCGCGACCCCTGGCATGCGGCGGGAGCGCAAGGAGAGACATGTCCACACCAGCCACCGTGATCATCTCCGGAGCCCGCGTGTTCGACGGCGAGGGCTTCCTGCCGCGGGCGGACGTCGCGTTCGCCGGGGACACCGTGCTCGAAGTCGGCCGGGACCTGGCCGCGAAGCACCCGGACGCGCGCCTGGTCGACGCGACCGGGAAGACCGTCGTGCCCGGCATCATCGACCTCCACGTGCACATGACGACGCAGCACGCGGGTTCGCTCAACGCGTTCGCCGAGCCGTTCTCGCTGCAGTTCTACAACTCGGCCGCGTATCTGAAGCGCACGCTGGAGGCCGGGGTGACGACGGTGCGCGACGCGGGCGGCACCGACCTGGGCGCCAAGGTAGCCGTCGAGTCCGGGGTGATCCCCGGGCCGCGGCTGCGGATCGCGGTCACGATCATGAGCCAGACCGGCGGGCACGGCGACACGCGGCTGCCGTCCGGGGCCGACAGCCCGATGCTGACCCCGCACCCCGGGCGCCCCTCCGGGGTCGCCGACGGCGTCGAGGAGGTGCGCAAGGCCGTGCGCACGATCCTGCGGGCGGGCGCCGACCAGATCAAGATCTGCTCCACGGGCGGGGTGCTCTCGCCCGCCGACGACCCGCGGCACTCCCAGTTCACCGAGGACGAGATCCGCGTGATCGTGGAGGAGGCCGCGGCGCAGGGCACCTACGTGATGGCGCACGCGCAGGGCAGCGAGGGCATCAAGAGCGCCCTGCGGGCCGGGGTGCGCTCGATCGAGCACGGGATCTACCTCGACGAGGAGGCGATCGGGCTGTTCCTCGACAGGGACGCCTACCTCGTGCCGACGCTGGCCGCCCCGCTGGCGGTGATCGAGCGGGCGCAGCTGCCGGGTTCGGGGCTGTCCCAGGCCGTCATCGACAAGGCCCACCGGGTGGTGGACACGCACCGGGAGTCGGTGGCCAAGGCGATCGCCGCCGGGGTGAAGGTGGCCATGGGCACCGACTCGGGGGTGGGCCCGCACGGGGCCAACCTCCAGGAGCTGGCGCTGCTGGCCGACCTGGGCATGGGCCTGGTGGACGTGCTGCGGGCGAGCACGTCGGTGGCCGGGGAGCTCATCCAGGGGGCGAGGGTCGGCAGGCTGGTACCGGGGCACGCCGCCGACGCGGTCGTGCTCGACGGGGAGCTCACCGACGCCGAGCAGCTGGCGCTGCTGCCGTCGCTGGTGCGGCAGGTGTGGAAGGACGGGGCGGAGGCGTTCACCCGCTCCTGAGCGCGGGGTCCCCGGCCTCGACGTTCCCGGCCTGGGTGTCCCCCGTCTGGATGTCCCCCGTCTCGGCCCGGTCCGGCCAGACGCCGTCGCGCACGAGGGTGCGCCCCGGCATCTCGTCGACCTCGCGCCAGGCCTGGACGCGGCGCGGGCGGACCGAGAAGTACTGGAACCCGTCGAGCTCGCGCGGGTCGAACCCGGTCCGCTCCGCGAACGCGTCGCCCGTACCCGGCGTCAGGTCGGCGAGGTCGACCGGGACGGCGGTGCCGTCGACCATGACGACGTCGCGGGTGGCGCCCAGGGCGATCCGCACCCGGCCGTCGGCCAGCAGGTTGCGGCCGGTGGCCGAGGTGCGGGAGGTGGCGATCAGCAGCGTGGCCCCGTCCCACAGGTAGGAGAGCGGGACGAGGTGGGGGCCGTCCTGCCCCGCCGTGGCCAGCCAGAGGTCGATGTCGCCGTCCAGCCTGGCGCGGGTGTCCCGCAGCCGGTCCTCGAATCCGCGCGGCGGCGCGTCCGCCATGGTTCTCCTCCGCTCGTGTCGTGGGCCCCTCCGTCGGGAGGGGCCCGTCGTGTCGTTCCGTGCCTGTGTCGGCCGGTGTCAGGCCGGGGCCGGTGTCAGGCCGGGGACGGCGTCGTGGCCGGGGACGGTGCCACGGCCGCCGCGGCCGCTGAAGCCGCCGTGGGGCGGCGGACCGGGCGGGTGACCTGCTTGGCCACGCACTGCGGCAGGCCCCGCACGGACTCCCGGGCGGCGGCCCGGTAGGCGCTGGGGGACATGCCGAACAGCTCGGTGAAGCGGGTGCTGAAGGTGCCCAGCGAGGAGCAGCCGACCGTGAAGCAGACCTCGGTGACGCTCAGGTCGCCGTGGCGCAGCAGCGCCGCCGCGCGCTCGATGCGGCGGGTCATCAGGTACGAGTACGGGGACTCGCCGTAGGCCTGCCGGAACCGGCGGCCGAGGTGGCCGGCCGACATGTGCGCGCCGCGGGCGAGCTCCTCGACGTTCAGCGGCCGGGCGTACTCGCGGTCGATGCGGTCCCGGACGCGGCGCAGCCGGGCCAGGTCGTCCAGGTGGTGCGCCCGGGCGCGGGCGCGCGCCCACTCGGGGTGGCACATGGTGCCTCTCCTCTCATCAGGGCCCCAGGACAACGGGAAACGGGAAACGGATTAACGGATCCGGTTCAGTGGAGCTCCTGGATGCGGACCAGGTTGCCGGCGGGGTCGCGGAAGGCGCAGTCGCGCACGCCGTACGGCTGCTCGGTGGGCTCCTGGACGACCTCGGCGTTCCGGGCCTGCACCTTGTCGAAGACGCCGTCGAGGTCGCGGGTGGCCAGCAGGATCCAGCCGTAGGTGCCCTTGGCCATCATCTCGGCGATGGTGCGGCGCTCGTCGTCGCTGATGCCGGGGTCGGCGGCCGGGGGCGCCAGCAGGATCGAGGTCCCGGGCTGACCGGCCGGGCCGACCGTGATCCAGCGCATCCGGCCCTGGCCGACATCGCTGCGGACCTCGAAGTCGAGGACGTCGCGGTAGAAGGCCAGGGAGGCGTCCGGGTCGTCGTGCGGGAGCACCGTGGTGTGAATCGTCAGGTCCATGACGTCAGGCTAGGCCTGCGGCCCCGGGTGGCGCTTCTCGATTCCTGACCGGTTGCGGGCCAGGCCGCGAAGGCCGGGCCGGGGCGCAGAACCCGCCGGTCGCGAGCCGATTGCGGTCGGGGCGCAGAACCCCGCCGGGTGGGGGCCGATTGCGGGCCAGAACGCGGAACCCCGCCGGTCGCGGGCCAGGACACGGAGGCCGCCGAGTGCGAGCCGGTCGCGGGCCAGGGTGCGAAACCCCGCCGGGTGCGAGCCGATTGCGGCCGGGGCACAGAACCCCGCCGGGTGGGGGCCGGGGCGGCCCGCACCCGGCGGGGCCGGGGGTCAGGGGTCGGGGGTCAGAGGTCGACGCGGAAGAGGGTGGTGGTGCCGGAGACCTCGTTGGCGACGGCCAGGAGCGGTGTGCCCGGGATCGGGGAGTCCCCGGCCGGGATGAACTTGAGGCCCTCCGGGCCCAGGTCCAGGGCGCCGGGGGTGCCGACCTCCGCGGAGAAGTCGCGGTGGTTCACGTAGTCGACGAAGGCGGCGCCGGCCGGGTCGGTGACGTCGTAGATCATGATGCCGCCGACCCGCTCCAGGCCGATGAAGGCGTAGACGCGGCCGCCGACCTCGCCGAGGGTGATGCCCTCGGGCTCGGGACCCTTGTCGTCGCTGCGCGTGTCGAAGCTGTTCTCGGTGTGGTTGGAGTTGAAGAACTCCGGGTTCTCCTCGGCGAGGATGCGCTCGAACTCGGAGCCGGAGTCGAAGACCAGGTCGCCGTCGGTGGAGAAGATCGAGAAGGAGCGGCCGCCGAAGGCGTACAGCTCGTCGTGGCAGTCCGCCCCCTCGCGCAGTCCGGTGGCGGCGGAGACCGTCAGGCGTCCCAGGTCCTGGTCGCGCTGGAGGTCGGCGGCGGTGAGGCCGTTGGCGTCGAGGTAGGGCCGCAAGCGCGGGGAGTCCGCGCAGAGTTCGAGGTCCTTGACGCGGGCGCTCTCCGAGTAGCCGTCCCAGTCGCGGACGTCGCCCTCGTTGGCGGTGACCAGCAGGGTACGGCCGCGGTGGCGGTAGGAGTCGACGGCGTCGGGCTGGTACATGCCGTACACCGGGACGCCGCGCAGGTCGATGGCGCCGTCGCGGTCGGAGGGGTCCAGCTCGTTGCCGGGCTCCAGGTGGTCCTTGAACCCGAACGGGACGATGTCGGTGACCTCGGCGGTGCGCAGGTCGACGACCGCGAACGCGTTGGCCTCCTGGAGGACCACGTGGGCGCTGTAGGCGGAGTCCGCGACGATGTACTCGGGCTCCAGGTTGCGGGCGACCCGGCCCGGGGTGCCCGGCTCGCCGGTGGACAGGTCGGGGCCGAACACCCGGACGCCGTCGGGGAGTTCGCGGTCGCCGTCCCAGGCGCGGAAGTCGGCGGTGCGCACGTCGTGCTGGGTGAGCGCGGCCGGGCGGCGGTTCACCTTGATGACGCTGACGGAGCCCTCGGGGTCGACCGTGAAGTCGTCGTTCGGCTCTCCCTCGTTGGCGACCAGGAGCAGGCGCCCGTCCGGGGTGAAGGCCGCCATGTCGGGCAGGGCGCCCACGCGCACGGCGTTGAGGGCGTTGCCGCGGGTGTCGTAGAAGACCACCCAGCCCGGGTCGGTGCGGTCGGCGGCCTCCACGGCGACGGCCACGATGTCGCCGTGGACCGCGACGGAGTTGGCGACGGCGCCCTCCTCCACCACGGAGCCGTCGGCGGCCGGGATGCCCGGGGTGACCAGGTCGAAGAGCTTGGCCGGGGCGGTGGGGTCGGAGATGTCGAGGACTTCGACGGTCGCTGCCAGGGCGTTGACCACGTACAGGCGCTGGGAGCGCGGGTCGTGGGCGACGATCTCGGCGGACGCCTGGTCGAAGGCGCCGGTGGAGTAGGTGCCGAGCGGGGCGAGGGGGACGCCGTCGGCGCGTTCGTCGGCGTGGGCCGCCGCCGCGCCGGTGAGGGCGACGGACAGGGCCGCCGCCACCGCCGTGGTCTTGCGCATGGTGGTTCCTTCCGGGGGACGGGCGCGGACGCGCCCCGCGGAAGCCAACCAGGTGCGCCCGAACGGCCGGTGTCGCCCGGGTGAAGCGCCGGGGGTCGGGGCCTGGTGGGGCGGGCCGGGCGGGGGCCGGTGGGGTGACGGAGACCGGGGGTGAGGGGGACCGGTGGGGTGAGGGGGAGGTCAGGACCAGGTGAGGCGGCGGGCGGTGGCGGTGTCCTCCAGCGGGAAGGCGCCGTAGTGGGCGGCCAGCAGGGCGGCGCCCGGGTCGGTGGCGGTGGGGACGGCGGTGGCCGGGGCGATCCAGCGCCCCCAGGCGGTCTCGAACGCCGACCGGTGGTCGCCTTTGCGGCCGAACAGCGCCGGGACGACGTGGTAGGCGACCGGGTTCTCCGGCAGGGCCCCGTCGAGGAGGGCGCGGGCGTTCTCGTCCGTGGCGGCGGGCGGCAGCGGCCGGGGGATCAGGTGGGAGGGGTCGCCGACGACGGGCCCGACCAGCTCCTCCAGGGCGGTGGCGAAGTCCTCGGCGGCGTCGGGGAGGGTGAACCGGTAGACGCCGTCGGTGTCGACGTGGACCCGCACCCCGGCGGCGCCGGTCGCGGAGCGGCCGATCGCGCGGAGGGTGTCGGCGACCGCGCAGGCGTGGCGGAGGGTGTCCTCCGGTGCGGACGCCTCGGAGAGCAGGGCGCGGGCGTGGCGCAGCCGGGCGGCGGCGCGCAGGCGGAGCGCGACCGGGACCAGGGCGGCGGCGGTCGCGGCGCCCACCAGGGTCCACGGGGAGAGGAACGCGGCGACGGCGAGCAGGGCGGCCAGTACTCCCAGCAGGACGGCGGCGGCCGGGACCCTGTGCGGTGCCTCGGGGCCGGACACGCCCCGGTCGGCGGGCAGGACGCGGGGCGGGTCGGGCAGGGCGAGGTCCGTGCCGCGTTCGGCGGTCGGCGGGCGGGTGCGGCGGACCCGCAGGGTGGGCAGCAGGGAGTCCTCGTAGGGCTCGCCGACGCGCCAGCGTTCGCGGGTGAGGTCGCGGCGGTCGACCCGGTCCAGCATGCGCCGGTTGAGCCCGTCGGGGTCGGCGGGCGGCGCGTACGGGGAGAGGGACGGGTCGATGTGGGCGACACCGCTCATGACCTCGCCGTCGGCGTCCACACCCAGGTATCCGCGGTGCTTGCGGACGAACCGGTCCCAGTCGGCGTCCCCGCGCGGGTGGTCGCGGGAGACGCACACGACCGTCCAGGTGTGCGCGGTCTTGTCGGGCCAGGACGGGTCCAGGCGCAGGGCCCGGCCGCGGCTCTGCACGACGGCGGTGGGCGTGGTGGCGGTGGTCAGGTCGACGACGGTGTTCACGCCGCGGGCGTCCCAGCCCTCTCCGAGCAGGGCGCGGGTGCCCACGAGGACGCGCGAGCCGCCGGATTCGAAGAACCGGGTGACCACGCCCACCCGGACCCGCGGCGACCAGGGGCCCTCGATGTCGCACAGGCCGTCCGGGCGGTCGACGGCGGTGAGCTCGGTGCCGGGCAGTTCGGTGCGGACGTACTCCAGGAAGACCATGGCCGTGCCCGGGGCCATCGCCACCGTGCGGCCGGTGAGCAGCACCGGGTCCAGCAGGTCGGTGCGCGGGTCGGCGGCCAGGGTGGTCAGTTGCAGGCGCGCCGACCCGGCGTCGGCGTCGAGGATGCCGCGCAGGGCGGCGGGCGGCCGGGAGGAGGCGTGCTCGTGGTCGCACAGGACCAGGCCGCGCAGCCGCTCCCCCAGCACCGCGGCCTCGGCGGCGAGGATCTCGGCTGTGGCGTGGGCCTTGGAGTCGCTGCGGGCCAGCACCCGGTCCACCGGTGAGACGCCGCGCCGGACGCCGTTGCGGGTGAGGTGGTGGCCGATCGCCGGCAGGGAGGCGCGCAGGCGTTCGCGGGCCTCGCGGTCGCGTTCGGAGGCCGAGTCCGGGGGCAGGCAGCGCTTGGCGTAGTCGTCGATGAGGGCGATCCAGTCGGCCGCGGTGGGCGGGCGGCGGTGCTCCTCGAACGGGCGGGCCCCCTCGGGGAGGTCGCACAGGCCGGCGTGGTGCAGGCGCAGGACGGCGTCGGCCAGGGCGGGTTCGGCGGCGGCGACCCGCGACCAGGGGACACGGCCGCCCTCGGCCGCGTCCCGGTGCACGAACCGGGCGTCGATCCAGGGCAGCAGGTCGGTGGTGGCGAAGCCGGGGGTGAGCAGGTCGTCGCACATCCGGGAGAAGCGCTCGCCCTGCTCCCGGAGGTAGGCGAGCTCGGTGGGCGTGGGGGTGGTGAGGTAGGCGAGCTCCGCGAACGGGGCGAGGTAGCCGTCGCGGACCAGGGCGGGGATGGAGGCGCCGGTGACGGGCTCACCGAAGAGGCGGTCCACCAGGGACCGCTCGGCGGCGGTGAGGTTCGTGGCGGGAGTGCCGGTGAGCCCGATGACGTGGGCGTCGGGGAGGTCGTCGAGGACCTCCGAGAGCAGGCGGCCCCACACCTGGAGCAGGTGGTGGCACTCGTCGAGCAGGACGGTGAGGGGGCCGGCGTCGTGCAGGGCGTCGACGAGGGCGCGGCCGTTGGGGTGCAGCCGGTCGCGGACGGAGGTGCGGCCGCCGCCCTCCTCATCGGTCTCGGCGTCGGGGTCGAACACCGCCAGGGACTGGTAGGTGAGGACGGTGACGTGGTGGGAGAGGTCGCGGCCGGTCCCGGCGGTGCGGTCGTCGCCGGCGGGGCGCAGGGAGTCCCAGGTGCGGATCCACTGGCCCTGGATGGCGGTGTTGGGCACGAGGACGACGGTCCGGCGGTCGAGTCGGCGGGCGGCCGCCAGGCCGACGAGGGTCTTGCCCGCTCCGGGCGGGAGGACGATCCACGTTCGGCGCTGCCCGGCGTCCCAGCGCGCGGCGACGGCCTCCAGCGCCTCGCGCTGGTAGGGCCGGAGGTCGGGGGGATCCGCGGTGACGGGCACCCGTCCACGGTAGCGGCAGCCTGCGCCGTTGCCCGGGGCCGGGGCCGGGCGCCGGGGTCAGCGGGGGGCGGCGGCGCGGACGCGGTTCCAGGCGGTGACCCAGCGGCGGCGTTCGGCCTCGTCCTCCCCGGCGCAGGCGGTGACGAAGGCCATCAGGAAGACGTAGCGGGGCAGCCGGTCGCCCTCCAGGACCTGGGAGAAGGTGGAGTGCTTGACGGCTCCGCCGCACAGGTACTCCAGCTCCCGGTAGGACCAGTCGCCGGCCCACACCACGTAGCGGCGCATGGTGAGCAGGAACTCGGCGGCGGTGCGGGCGTGCAGGGGGTTGGGGCGGTGCTCGTAGCCGTCGATGTCGCGCAGGGGGCGCGAGCGTTCGACGGTGGCGGCCACCGGGGTGGAGAGCAGGCGGTCCAGCCATCCGGTGCCGTTGAGGGCGCGGTTCGGGCCGGTCGGTTCAAGGACGCCCGTGGGGGTCACGCCGTCTCCTTTTCTTGTTCTGAGGAGGATCGTCAATCGCTGCTTCCGGGCACGGGGCACCTGAGGGTGCACAAGTGAACAGGGGGTGCGGGGAGAACACCGAAGCCTCGCGGGGACGTTGTGGAGTAACCCCGACTGTTCGGTTACCGGGAAATCTACCGGATGAACACGACAGGCGAAAGCGCCTGTGGTGTGGGTATCCCGGCGTTCTCCGCCACACGGTGGTGTGACGCGCGGGGGTCTCGCGGAGGTTCCGGGAATTTTTCTCGACAAATCCACCGAATGTCATCTGAATCGCCGAGAAAAACGTCGGCAATGATCAATGTCGACGCCGCAGTTCCCGCCTGGTGACAGCACTCTCCGCCCCCAGGTGCCACCGGGAGAGATATCCGAATACCCGAATTAGGCCAGTCCGAAAACAGCGATCGCGGAGCGCGGGGCCGCGCCCCGCCGCCGGGGGACCGGCGCGGCCCGCGCGCCGCCGCGGCCGCCCGGTCCGCGGGCCATCGCCTAGGGCGCAAGGTCCTCCGGCACCCAGGACACGACGGTCGCGTCGTCGCGGACCTTGCCGCGGGGGTGGGCGCGCCCCTGCGGGTCGGCGTCCTCCAGGGCGCGCACCCGCTCGATCAGCGCCGCCGGACCCTTGTCCGAAACCAGGGAGAAGGCCTGTCCCCAATCCAGGTCGCCGAAGACCTCCACCGCCCGGGTCGCGCCGTCGGTCATGAGCGCGAACCGGTCCAGGCGGGCCGTCCCGGTGAGCGCCTCGTCCGCCGCCCGCGGGTCGGCGCCCGCCGTCCAGAACCCGCCGGGGACGCCGCGCAGCGTCCGGATCTGCCCCGCCGCCGCCCCGCGCCGCCGCAGGTCGGCCCGCAGCACGTCCAGCCGGGTGTCGGCCACCAGCCCGACCCCGTCCGTCTCCCGGAGCGCCCCGCCCCGGTGGCCGGGCGCCGCCGAGTCGGGCGCCGCCCGGCGGGCCGACGCCGCCGCGCCCGACGAAGTGTGCGGGTCCGCCGCCGCGTCCGCCAGGGGGCGCGGGTCGGCGACCAGCAGCACCGAGTCGGACAGCACCAGGTACTCCAGCCACCCCGCCCCGCCCACCGCCGAGGGCACACCGCCACCAGGTGCCGCGCCCGCCCTCGCCGCAGCCGGGCCGGGAGCACCCCGGGTGGCGGGTGCGCCGCCGGGTCGGGGTGACCCGCCGCCGTCCACGGCAGGGCCGGGCACGTCCCAGATGTCGGATGCACCATCGGGGCGAGACAGCTCGCCGCCGAGAGCACCACCGTCCGCGGCGGGGCCAAGGACATCCCGGTTGGCAGAGGCACCATCGGGCCGAGGCGGGCCGCCACCGAGAGCGACACCGTCCGCGGCAGAGCCGGAGGGGTTCTGAGTGGCGGGCGCACCGCCGGACGCCTCGGCCTCCCTCGCCGCGGCGGGGCCGGGCACGTCCCCAATGGCGGAGGCACCATCGGGCCGAGGCAGGCCGCCGCCGTCCGCAGTGGGGGCGACGGCGCCCCGGGTGGCGGGTGCACCATCGGACGCCTCGGCCTCCCTCGCCGCGGCGGGGCCGGGCACGTCCCCAATGGCGGAGGCACCATCGGGACGAGGCGGGCCACCACCGTCCGCAGTGGGGGCGACGGCGCCCCGGGTGGCGGGGATGTGGGCGGGGTGGAGGCGGACGGCGACGACGGTGGCGGACGGGGTGTCCCGGTGGGTGAGGTCGCAGGTGTCGGTGTGCAGGGCGGCGGTCGCGGCGATCGCCTCGGACAGCGCGGTGCGCAGCGGCAGGCCCGCGTCCATGCCCGCCAGCAGCAGGCCGCCCAGCCGCCGGACGTGCCGGGCCACCCCGTGGGAGCAGCCGTCGTCGCCGTCCGGCGGGCCGCTCACGCCGTCGAGCAGCACCGCGCAGTGCTCTGTCACCGCGGCGAAGTCCTCGTTGGGGTGGTCGGCACGGCCGGGGGCGGTGGCGATCAGGAAAGGCATGCGGGTCCCCTTCGCGGGCCCGGGCGGTCTTTCCGCCCGGCCGTGTCCTCTCCTTCCCGGGGACGTCGGCGGTCACCCCACCGGTGGGTGAACGGCGGGGGACGGCCTGCCGCCGAGACGATCAGCGGCGGCGGGCCGGGTCAGCGGACGAGGACGGGGGTGCCCACCGCGATGTGGCCCTCCTCTCTGAGCCAGTCCATGGCGGGCAGGCTCACCCGGGCGCAGCCGTGGGAGGCCGGGTAGGCCGGGACGCTCGGGTAGCCGTGGACGGCGATGCCGCCGTTGAAGTACATCGGCGCGTACAGCGCCCCGTAGGGGCCCGGGTCCCAGCCGGACACCTGGCGGAACACCGTGTAGGAGCCGGTCGGGGTGACCGCGATCCGCTCGGAGCCGTCGGACCCGAGGTAGGGCTTGCCGGAGCCGGTGGAGGTGTTGAGCGTGTACTCCACCTCGCCGGAGGAGACCACCAGGAGCAGCTGGCGCCGGAGGTCGATCTCCAGGCCGTCGCCGGTGGTGGTCGCCGATGGTCGGACCCCGTCGGCGAGGGCGGCCCGGGTGTCGGGGCCGACCACGCCGTCGCGGTCGATGCCGGCGGCCTTCTGGAGGGCGAGCACGGCCTGGGCGGTGTTGGGCCCGAACTCGCCGTCGGCGCCGTCGAGCCAGTAGCCGAGGTCGAGCAGGTCCTCCTGGAGGGCGGTGACGGCCCGGCCAGAGTCGCCGTTGCGCAGCTCGCGGCCGGCGGCGTGGGCAGGGGGTGGAGCGAGCAGGAGGGCGCCCAGCAGTGCGGTGAGCAGCACCGCCAGGAGCCGGATCGGGAACGGGACGGAGGGTGTTCGGGGGGTTGCCATACGTCTCTTTTACCCGCCTGGGGCGGATCATGGGTGATTTTCCACAGCCTGTGGACAAAGGCGCCCCGGGACCGGCGGCCCCGGGGCGCGCGGGGTTCAGCCGAAGAACGAGCTGCGCACCGGACCCGGCGTGTCCGCGCGCCAGCGCCGGGCGGACCGCGCCCAATGCCCGGCCACGGCGCCGACGAACCCGGTGAGCACGTCCACCGTGTCCGGCGGCTCACCCTCGCCGTTCTCGCCGGTCAGGGCCTCGGCCGCGAGGACCTCCTCGGCGAGTTCGGCCTCGGGGCGCTCGTCCGCCGGGACCGTCTCCACCCCGCGGGAGGGGTCCTCCACGTCCGCCATCCGCATCCGCTCGCCCCAGGGGCGGTGCACGTTCTGGTGGAGCAGGGTCACCACGTCGGCCGCCGGGCCGGAGGGCCGCACCCAGCTCGCGGCGTGCTCGAAGAGGATCTGCCCCTCGGGCCGCTCGAACAGCGCCCCGCGCAGCTGCGGGTCGGCGTCGTCGAGGTCGTAGGCCACCACGAGTACCCCGGGCCGGGCCGGGTCCACCGGCAGCAGCGGCAGGTCGAGCAGGCGGGCCGCGGCCAGGCCCAGCACCGTGCTGTCCCGGTCGGGCGGCGCCATGACGCCGTCCACCGCGCGCCCGGCGGTCTCCAGCACCAGCCGCAGCCGCTCCAGTCCGGTCCGGCAGTACGAGTAGTCGTCGGAGACGAACGCGTAGCGCCCCCGCATCGACTCCTCGAACCCGTACGGGGACAGGTGCGCGACCACTCCCCCGTGCAGCGCGAAATGCCATCCGCGCAGGTCGAAGCCGTCCAGCGGACCGGCCGCGGCGGCCACCGCGGCCCGCTCCGCCATGGCGGCGACCCGGTCGCGGGCGGGCGCCCAGTCGGGGTCCTGCGGGGCGGGCAGGCCCGCCAGCGCCGCCCGGGCGCCGTCGAGGTCCCCCGCGGCGAAGGAGTTGTAGGCGACCAGGTACCGGCCGGGCCAGGCGGGCAGCTCGCCGGCCCACCCGCGCAGGGCGTCGGCGGCGTCCCTGTGGCGGTGGGCGTCCTCCAGCGCGGAGGCCAGTTCCCACAGGATCGGCAGGACGTCGGGGGCGAGTTCGCGGGCCCGGCGCAGCGCGGGGACCCCCGCGAACGGGATCCCCGACCCGGTGGCGGCGTACCCGAAGTCGTAGAGGGCCTTGGGGCCGTCGATGTCGCCGAGCAGGTCGGCGGCGGCCGCGGCCAGGTCGTCCGCGCCCAGGGCGCGGGAGGCGTCGCGCACCAGCGCGACCAGGTCGGGCAGCGGCAGGTCGTCGGCGTACGAACGCAGGGAGAGGACGGCGCGCGAGGGTTCGCCCTGCTCCAGGATCTCCCGCGCGGCGGCCAGCGGATCGGTGTCGCTCATGTTCCTCCAGGGGGCGGGGCGGGCCCGGGCGGCCCGCTCCCGGTGCGACGCGCCCTCGAACCCCCTGGTTCACACCCGTCCCGTCAGGCGCTGCCGGTACGGCTGCGCAGGGTGGCGGCGACCTGGGCGAGCGCCCGGCAGCGGGCGAACTCCACCGAGGTGAACGGCGCCCCGGAGCGCCGGACGACGAGCACCCGGCCGTCGGGCGCGGGCAGGGTCATCACGCTGCCGGACAGGTCCTCGCGCCCCAGCCCCGCGGGCGGCCCGTCCGCGGTCTCGACCCGCTGGGCGGCGGCCAGCGACAGCAGCGAGTCCTCCAGGGTGGCGTCCCCCGACGCGAGCGCGCCGACCAGGGCCAGGGTCCGGCTGGTGGTGTCGCTGAGCTCGTGCGGGTCGGCGGTGCGCACGATGGCGTCGCGGCCGCCCGCCTCGCGGACGGCGGCGTGCAGGGCGTGCGCCCCCACGCGGGCGGGCGCGCTGACGAAGAACTCGTCGACGGCCTCGGCCCCGGCGGGGTGGACGTGCATGAGCCGGATGTCGATGCCCAGGGCGGCGAACCCGGCGGTGAGCGCGGCGAGCCCGCCGGGGACGTCCGCGACGGTGACCCGCACGCTCCACAGCCGGTCGCCGAGCGGGTCGTGGACGGCCGGGCCGTGAACGCCGTGGCGCGGTCGGCGCCCCTCGATCCCGGGCACCGCCACGGGGGCCGCGGGCCGCCGGTGCCGGTACCAGCGGTGCAGGCCGGCGGACAGGACGAGCAATGCCCCGACCGCGAGCAGGGCGCGGGCCCCGCCGTCGCTGTGTCCCAGGGAGAGCACGACCAGGTGCGCCGCCCCGGCGGCGATCAGCAGGACCCCGAAGTCGAGCACCTCCCTGCCGAGGAAGCCGGTGCGCCGATCGTCGGTCGTGTGGTGGCCTTCGAAAGCGTCCATGGGTCCGACGGTGCCAAGCCGACGTTGCGCCCGTGCTCCGGTCGATGACGGAACGGTAACGGGGTGGCGTGAGCCCGCTCACGGTCGGTCTCAGAACGCCGCCGCAACCTCCCGTCGGCCCGTCCGAAACCCCGCCGAATTCCGTCGGACGCCGCCGGGCTTCCGGATCGGGATCCGCGTAACCGCAGGTGGTGCAACCCCCGCGCAACGTTCGACCCGCTAATAGTGAACGTAAAATCACCGTCCGCAGTAGATTATTTTCCCCAAAGCGGGAAGGTGAACTAGATCACATAGATCAGGGCGTGAGTTGATCAAGCCCGACCTCGTTCCAGCGAACGAGCGGCAAAAACAGAGTGACGGACCACGGGAGATCACATGAGAATCCCTGCCGGGCTCACCTCGACGGGCATGACGACGACCAGCACCGCGACCACCACGAGCGCGACCACCACGAGACTGAAGGCCGAGGACCTCCGACAGGGGATGCGAAGGACCGAGGAACCACCCGCCACCGTGTTGATGCGACCGACCCGATCCACCGCCGCGATGGGCGTGTTCATCATCGTCGGCGTCGTGGCCGGATTCATCGCCGTGGTGGCCGTGGTCCTGCTGGCCCGCCCCGACCCGCCCACCCTCCTCACCGGTTTCGGACCCGAGTCGACCTGGGCGATGCCCGCCACGGCCGTGGCCTCCGCCCTGGGGCTGACCTTCCTGATCGCCGCCTTCCTCGCGGACCGGCGTGCGGAGGAGGCCTTCCGACGGGCCTGCCGGGAGCAGGATCCCGGCTCCCTCCACGAGCCGGACCGCATCCGCACCATGCCCTGACCCTCCCTCCGCCGCCGCGCCGACATCGGCTGCGCCGGGTCCCGTCCCGCCATCGGGGGCCGGGACGGGACCCGGCACTCCCCCGACCGGCACTCCCCCGACCGGCCCGGACTCCACCGGCCCGCGCGCCGACCGTGACCCGCGCACCGACCATGGCCCGTGCGCCGACCACGACCCCCGCGAGCGTCCCGGCCCGTGCGCGGACCCCGGCCCTGCGGGATCCCCGAACCGCACACCCGTCCCGGACCTCGCACGGCCCCCGCCCCCGGAGCCCGCGCGGCCCCCGCCCCTCGCGTGAACGTGTTATCTTCACCCTTCGCGGCGACCCGGACCTGAGCCCCTCGCGCGTCAGGGACGTGCCGGACACACCGTGCCTTCGAGGTACGAAGTTCCCATCCAGCACGTCCCCAAGGGGGTCTTTTTTCGTGCGCGTCTATCCGGCCGTGTACATCAGAGGGCTGCGCCGGTACTCCACCTACCGCGCGGCCACGCTCGCCGGCATCTTCACCAACTCCGTCTTCGGCTGCATCAACGCCGCCGTCCTGCTCGCCCTCTTCTCGGTGCGCCCCGAGATCAACGGCTACGACGCGGGCGACGCCGTCACCCAGGTGTTCGTCTGCCAGGGGCTGTTCGCCACGGTGGCGCTGGTCGGACCCCCGCTCGACCTGGGCGAACGCATCCGCACCGGTGCCGTCGCCAACGACCTGCTGCGCCCGGTCCCGCTGCTCGGCTGGTGGCTGTCCGAGGACATGGGACGGGCGACGTTCAGCCTGGTCTTCCGCGGCGCCCCGACCTTCCTGGTCGGGGTGGTCCTGTTCGACCTCGTCCTGCCCGACGGGCCCGGGCACTGGGCGCTGGCCCTCGTCTCCTTCGCCCTGGCCGCGGTCGTCGGGTTCGCCCTGCGCTACCTGTACGAGCTGGCCGGGTTCTGGATCCTGGACACCCGGGGCGTCTGGGCGGTCGTCGGCCTGGTCGGCCCGGTGGCGGCCGGGGTGCTGCTGCCGCTCACCCTCTTCCCGCCCGCCCTCGGCGACGTGCTGCGCGTCCTGCCGTGGGCGGCGACCATCCAGATCCCGGCCGAGATCGTGCTGGGCAAGGAGAGCCTGCCGGGCGGGGGCATCGCGGGCGGCCTGGCCCTCCAGGCCGGGTGGGCGGCCGCCCTGCTGCTCCTGGGCGCGTGGCTCACCTCCGTCGCCACCCGCAAGGTGGTGGTCCAGGGTGGCTGACCTCCTCCCGCGTTCCTCCGATTCCCCCGAACGCACCCCCGACCGGCCCATCGAACGCCTCACCCGCCCGTTCCGCGTCTACGCCCTGCTGGCCTGGACCTGGAGCCGCGCGCTCGCCCAGTACCCGGCCTCCCTTGCGCTGATGACCCTGGGCACGTCGCTGGGCGCGGTCGCCGAGATCTTCGCCGTGTTCGTCGTGTTCCGGCACGCCGGGGCCCTGGACGGCTTCTCCCTCGTGGAGGGCCTGCTCATCGCGTCCCTGGCCAACCTGGTGTTCGCCACCGCGGACATGCTCATGGGCATGGTGGAGGGCCTGGGCCAGCACATCCGCGGCGGGTCCCTCGACGTCATGCTGGTGCGGCCGGTGTCCCCGCTCATCCAGATCGCCACCGACCGGTTCGCGCTGCGCCGCCTGGGCCGGGTGGTCCCGGCGGCCGTGGTCGCGGGGGTGGCGCTGTACCTCTGCGATATCGCCTGGACCCCGGGCAAGGTCGTGATGCTGCCGGTCCTGCTGGTGTCGGGGGTGGCGATCGCCGCCGCCGTCTGGACCGCGAGCGGGTGCCTGCAGTTCTTCGTCGCCGACGCCCGCGAGGCCGCCAACTCGCTCACCTACGGCGGGCAGGCGCTCACCGAGTACCCGCTGTCCATCTACGGCAAGGGGGTCGTCCTCGCCGTCACCTTCGCGGTCCCGCTGGCGTTCATCGGCTGGCAGCCGGTGCTGTACCTGCTCGACCGCCCGGACCCGACCGGGCTGCCCGACCTCCTCCGCTACGCCCCGCCGTTCGTCGCCGCCCTGTCGTGCGCGGCCGCCGCCCTGCTGTGGCGGCTGGGCCTGCGCCACTACCGATCCACCGGGAGCTGAAGATGACCCGTGCACACTCCGACGAGACCGTCATCGAGGCGGCCGGCCTGGGCCGCGACTTCGTGCTGTCCGAGGGCCCGCTGTTCCGCCGTACCCGGCGCACCGTGTCCGCGGTGCGCGACATCGACCTGACCGTCCGGGCCGGGGAGATCGTCGGGTACCTGGGCCCCAACGGCGCGGGCAAGAGCAGCACCATGAAGATGCTGACCGGCATCCTCACCCCCACCGCCGGGCGCCTGCGGGTGCTGGGCATGGAGCCGTCCCGGGAGCGGACCCGCCTGGCGGCCCGGATCGGGGTGGTGTTCGGCCAGCGGACCACCCTGTGGTGGGACCTGCCGCTCAAGGACAGCCTGGAGCTGGCCCGGCACATGTACCGGATCCCGGCCGCCGACCACGCCCGGCGGCTGGCCGAGCTCACCGAACTCCTCGAACTGGGCTCCTTCCTGACCACCCCGGTGCGCCAGCTCAGCCTGGGCCAGCGGATGCGCGGCGACCTCACGGCCGCGCTCCTGCACGGCCCCCGCCTGCTGGTCCTGGACGAGCCCACCATCGGCCTGGACGTGGTGAGCAAGTCGACCATCCGCGAGTTCCTGCTGCGCCTGAACGCCGAGGAGGGCACCACCATCCTGCTCACCACCCACGACCTGGGCGACGTGGAGCGGCTGTGCGAGCGGGTGGTGGTGATCGACCACGGTTCGCTGGCCTACGACGGCGACCTGGACGGGCTGCGCGCGGCCGTGCCCACGCCCCGGGTGCTGGTGGTGGACCTGGCCGAGCCCGCCCCGCCACTGGAGGTGGCGGGCGCTCGGTGCGTGCGGACCGAGGGCCCCCGCCAGTGGCTGGAGCTGTCGGACAACCCGTCGGTGGTGATCGGCCGGGTGGCGGCGGCGCACGAGATCGCCGACCTCACCCTCCAGGAGCCCGACATCGAGGGTGTGGTGGCGGCCCTGTACCGGGGGGCCGAGCCGCGCCCGGTCTGAGCCGCCCGGCCCGGACCGGGGCCGCCCGGGTCCGGGGACGCCGCCAACGGCTTTCGTTGGCGGCGCCCCCGGGCGTGTCGGCCGTCGCCGGCGGTGACGAAACCCGCGCCTTGGGGCGAACACGCTTTCGTTGCGTAGTTGCGTCACCGCCCTGATGCGTCACCCGTCCGCGGCGGGGAACCCGACCGTGACGGTGAGGCCGCCCCCGGGCCGGGGCAGGGCCGACACGGTGCCGCCGTGCGCCTCGGTGATCGACCGGACAATGGACAGCCCCAGGCCGCTGCCGGGGCGGTCGCGGTGCAGGCGGGCGGCGTCGCCGCGGTGGAAGGGCTCGAACAGCGCGTCGGCGTCGCGCACCCGCGGTCCGGTGTTGGCGACCCGCAGCACGGAACGACCGGCGATCGTGCGGACCTCCACCCGCACCCGGCCGCCGCCGGGCCCGCCGACCCCGTCCCCGCCCTCCCCGTCCTCGACGTCGACGTTGTAGCGCAGGGCGTTGTCCACCAGGTTCCGGGCCAGGTGGGCCAGCAGCACCCGGTCCCCGGCCACGTCGGCGGGCTCGACCTCCAGCTCCACCGCCACGCCCCGGGCCGCGGCCGTCCCCGTGTGCAGGGCGACGGCGTCGCCCGCGATCTCGGCCAGCCCCACCGTCTCGGTGCCGGTGCCGGTCAGGCCGCGGTCGGACCGGGCGAGCAGGAGCAGCCCGGCGATGAGCTCCTCACTGCGTTCCACCGACCCCAGGACCTGCGCGAACGTCGGCTTCAGGTCCTCGGGCACCCGCCCCTGGGACAGCGGCACCTCCAGGGCGGTGCGCTGGACGGCCAGCGGGGTGCGCAGCTCGTGCGAGGCGTTGGCGACGAACCGGCGCTGGCTGTCGAACGCCTGCTCCAGGCGGGCGAGCATGCCGTCGAAGGTGTCGCCCAGCTCGCGGAACTCGTCGTCGGGGCCGGTCAGCGCCAGGCGGCTGTGCAGGTCGTCCTCGGACAGGGTGCGGGCGGTCTCGGTGACCCGGTGCAGCCGCCGCATCGGGCGGCCCGCGATCAGCCACCCGGCCAGGGCGGCCAGCGCCGTCACCCCGGCCAGCACCAGCACGGAGTTGAGCACCATGTCCATGAGGACCTCGGAGCGGTAGGACTCCAGCACCGCCTCCACCGCCTCCTGGGCCTCCCCGTAGTACTCGACGTCCTGGTACCCGTCGACCGGCACGGTGGGCATGGCCGGGACCGAGATCGTGTCCGCGCGGTCCAGGGCCTGGACGGCGACCCCCTCCACGGTCATGGCCAGGCCGACACCGCGGTCCTCCAGGCTGGCCGACACGATCCCGTAGTTGACGCCCAGCAGCACCACCCCGCCGAGCACGAACACCGCCGTGTAGACCAGCGCCAGCCGTGTGCGCAGTGCCAGCCCGCTCATCCCGCCTCCCCCGCCCCGGCCCGGATCCGGTACCCCTGCCCCGGCACGGTCTCGACCACCGGCGGGTCGCCCAGCTTGCGCCGCAGCCCGTGCACCACCACCTTGAGCACCCCGCTGAACGGGTCGAGGTGGGCGTCCCACACCTTCTCGATCAGGTGGACCGCCGACAGCGGGGCGCCGTCCGCGCGCAGCAGCTCCTCCAGGACCCCCAGCTCCTTGGGCGACAGCGCCAGCTCCCGCCCGTCGCGGAACGCGGCCCGGCGCACGGTGTCGACCTCCAGCCCGGCCGCGGACAGCAGCGGCGGGGCGGCGGGCCGGGCCCGCCGCCCCAGCGCCCGCACCCGGGCCACCAGCTCCGCGTACGCGAAGGGCTTGGCGAGGTAGTCGTCGGCACCCAGGTCGAGCCCGGCCACCCGGTCCTCCAGCCCTCCGGCCGCGGTGAGCATGAGCACCCGGGCGTGGACGTCGGGGTCGGCCACCAGGCGGCGGCACACGTGGTCGCCGTGCAGGACGGGCAGGTCCCGGTCCAGAACGATCACGTCGTAGTCGTGCACGGTGGCCGTCTCCCAGCCGGTGCCGCCGTCGTGGCACACGTCCACGGCCATGCCCTCGCCGCGCAGCCCCTCGGCCACGGTCCGGGCCAGCGACGGCTCGTCCTCCACCACCAGAACCCGCACGGCACTCCCCTCTCACCACCGACATCCCTCTGACCGGCGAGTATGCACGCGCGGGGTTAGAGCACGGTTATGGCCGGGGACCGCGCACCCACCGCACCCGCCCTAACCAACGGCTAACCGCCGCCCCGATGACATGTGCTCCTCAGCGGTGCCGGACCGGCCGGCACCCGCGATCGAGGAGTCGAACAACATGCGCGTATCGGCCTACGCCCTGGGGGCGGTCACGGCGGGACTGCTGCTCACCGGCTGCGGTGTCCTGGGCGGTGACGGCGGCGAGGAGGCCGGCGGGACGCGGGAGCCCACCATGGAGGAGGCGATGGTGGACTTCGCCGCCTGCATGCGCGAGAACGGCATCGACATGCCCGACCCGGAGGGCGAGGGCATGATCTCCCTGCCCGCGGTGGACCCCGACGACGAGGAGTACCTGGCGGCCCTGGAGGCCTGCGAGGACATCCTCCCGGTGGACGAGAACGCGCCCTCCGAGGAGGAGCTGTTCCAGGAGGGCCTGCTGATGGCCGAGTGCATGCGCGCGGAGGGCTTCGACATGCCCGACCCCGAACGCGGCCAGGGCATCGCCATCCCGATCGAGCCCGGCGACGACGAGGGCATGGAGGCGATGATGCGCTGCTCGGAGCAGGCCCAGGAAGAGGTCCGGGGCGGCGCGGGC
Source organism: Nocardiopsis protaetiae (assembly GCF_045446735.1). Classification (NCBI taxonomy): domain Bacteria; kingdom Bacillati; phylum Actinomycetota; class Actinomycetes; order Streptosporangiales; family Nocardiopsidaceae; genus Nocardiopsis; species Nocardiopsis protaetiae. The sequence continues at coordinate 7,394 of NZ_JBJJBV010000025.1, read as the reverse complement.
GGCCGGGGCGGCGAGGACGGTGACTCGTGAGCACCGCGACACTCCCCGAGGAGCCCGGGGTGGAACCCGGGGTCACCGAACCCCCGCGCCGCCGGCGGCGCGGCCTGGGCTGGCTGCTCGCCGCCCTGGCCGCCCTCACCGCGCTGGGCGCGCTGGCCGCCTTCATGCTGTGGGGGCCGCCGCCGTCCTCCGAGGGTGACGCGGCCCCGCGGCCGGAGGCCACCGCACACGTGCGGCTCACCACGCTGGAGCGCCGCGAGACCCTGGACGGGACCCTCGGGCACCCCGCGGCCGGGTCCTTCTTCGCCCGCTCCGACGGGGTGCTGACCCGGCTGCCCGACGTGGGCACCGAGCTGTCGGCGGGCGACCGGGCCTGGGAGATCGACGGCCGCCCCACGATCCTGCTGCGCGGCGACGTCCCCGCCCACCGGACCCTGGAGCCGGGGGTGAGGGGCGAGGACGTGCGCCGGTTCGAGCAGGCGCTGTCCGAGCTCGGGTACGGCGGCTTCACCGTCGACGACGAGTACACGGCGCTGACCGCCGAGGCCGTCAGGACCTGGCAGCGGGACACCCGGGGCCTGGAGGTCACCGGCACGGTCGACCCGGCCCGGATCTGGTACACGTCCGGCCCGGTGCGGGTGGTCTCGCACGAGGTCGCGGTGGGGTCGAACGTCGCCCCCGGCACCGCCCTGCTCGACACCGCCGCCACCGAGCGGGTGGTGCGGATCGACCTGGAGGTGGACGACCGCGACCTGGTGGCCGAGGGCGACGAGGTGGACGTGGAGATGCCCGGTGGCGGCACCGTGACCGGCGAGGTCGCCTCGGTGGGCACCGTCGCCGAGACCGGCGACGACGGGCAGGAGGGGACGCCCGGCGGGGAGGACAAGGCCACCGTGGAGGTGCTGGTGCGCCTGCCCGACGACGCCGAGGGGTTCCTCGACCAGGCCCCCGTCACCGTGGAGGTGCGGGGCCAGAGCCGGGAGGACGTGCTGGCCGTGCCGGTGGGGGCGCTGATCGCCCTGGCCGGCGGCGGGTACGGGGTGTCGGTGGTGGACGCCGGCGGCACCGTCACCGACGTCCCGGTGGAGACCGGGTGGTTCTCGGACGGCCTGGTGGAGGTCACCGGCGAGGGCATCGACGAGGGCACGGAAGTGGTGGTCCCGGGATGAGCGCCCAGGAGAGCACCCAGAAGAGCGCCCGCGAGGGCGGTTGGGGCGCGCGGGGCGTCCCCGCCGTCGAGTTCACCGGGGTGACCCGCTCCTACCCCGGCGGGGTGCGCGCCCTGGACGGGGTGGACCTGCGGGTGGAGCGCGGGGAGATGGTCGCGATCGTCGGCCCGTCCGGGTCGGGCAAGTCGACGGTGCTCAACATGATCGGCACCCTGGACGCGCCCACCGAGGGGACGGTGCGCGTGTTCGGCCACGACGTGGGGGCGCTGGACGACGGCGCGCTGTCGGCGCTGCGCGCCCGCACCCTGGGGTTCGTGTTCCAGCGGTTCCACCTGGCGCCCAACGTGCGGGCGCTGGACAACGTCGCCGACGGCCTGCTCTACACGGGCGTCCCGCTGCGGGTTCGCCGGGCCCGGGCGCGGGCGGCGCTGGAGCGGGTGGGGCTGGCCGACCGGATCGGCCACCGGCCGCACGAGCTGTCCGGCGGGCAGCGCCAGCGGGTGGCGATCGCCCGCGCGGTGGTCGGCTCGCCCGACCTGCTGCTGGCCGACGAGCCGACGGGGGCGCTGGACACGGCCTCGGGCACGGAGGTGATGGGGCTGCTGCGCGGGCTGCACGAGGACGGGGTCACCGTCGTCGTGATCACGCACGACCGGGAGCTGGCGGCGCGGGCGCCGCGGCGGCTGGAGGTGCGGGACGGCCGGGTCGTCGCGGACTCCGCCGCCCCGCTCGCCGAGGGGGTCTCGTGAGCCGCCGGGGAGAGGTGCCGACGGCCCGCCGCCGCGAGGAGGAACCGGTGTCCCCGCCGGAGGGCCGGGCGACCCGGCGTGAACACCGTGGGGGCCGGACGGCCCGGAACGGGAGCCGCGGAGGCCGACCGACCCGGCGCGAACGCCGCGCGGCCCGAGCCACTCGGAGCGAACGGCGGGAGGCCCGCGCGGCCCGGCGGAACCGGCCCCGGCCCGCCCGGCTGTCGCCGCTCGACCACCTGCGCACCGGGGCGAGCGGGCTGCGCGCCCGTCCCGCCCGGGTGGTGCTGTCCGCCCTGGGGATCGCCATCGGCATCGCCGCGATGGTCGCGGTGGTGGGCATCTCGGCCTCCGGCCGGGCCGACCTGGAGGCGACCCTGGCCCGGCTGGGCACCGACCTGATCACGGTGGCGCCCGGCAGCACCTTCTTCGGCGGGGACGCGACCCTGCCGGAGGAGGCGCGCGGCCGGATCGACCGCATGCCCGAGGTGGACCGCACCTCGCAGGTGGAACAGGTGAACGGGGCCAAGGTCTACCGGAGCGACCTCGTCCCCGACGGGGAGTCCGGCGGGATCGGCGTGCACGGCGTGGACGTGGACCTGCTGGACACCCTGCGCGCGCGGATGGCGCTGGGCGAGTGGTTCAACGGGGCGACCACGGACCACCCGGCCGTGGTGCTGGGCGCGGGGGCGGCCGAACGCCTGGGCGTCACCCGGATCACCCCGGACACGCTGGTGCTCATCGGCGGCGAGTACTTCTCCGTGGTGGGCGTGCTGGCCCCGGTCGAGCTGGCGCCCGAGCTCGACAACGCGGCGCTGGTCGGTCAACAGGCCGCCGAGGAGCTGTTGGGGGCCACCGGCGACCCGTCGACGATCTACGTGCGCACGGACCCGGAGCGGACCGCCCAGGCCCGGGACCTCATCGGCCGCAACGCCAACCCGGAGAACCCGAACGAGGTCGAGGTGTCGCGGCCCTCCGACGCCCTGGCCGCCGGGCAGGCCGCCGACCAGACCCTCCAGGGCCTGCTGCTGGGCCTGGGCGGGGTCGCCCTGCTGGTCGGCGGGGTCGGGGTGGCCAACACCATGGTCATCTCGGTGCTGGAGCGGCGCGGCGAGATCGGCCTGCGCCGGGCCCTGGGGGCGACCCGCGGGGCGATCCGGGTCCAGTTCCTGGTGGAGGCGATGGCGCTGTCGCTGCTGGGCGGGGTGTTCGGTGCGGCGCTGGGCGCGCTGGTGACCCTGGTGTTCGCGCTGCTGCGCGGGTGGCCGTTCGCCCTGCCCTGGTGGGCGGGGGCGGGCGCGGTGGCCGCGACGGTGTCGATCGGCGCGGTGGCCGGGCTGCTGCCCGCTCTGCGGGCCGCGGCCCAGCACCCGGTGGAGGCGTTGAGCGCGGACTGACCCGCGGACTGAGCGCGGTGGACGGCGGGCCGTGGCCCGGCCCGCCGTCCGGAATCCCCGGAAAGAGTGTCCCGGGGTCCGGCTCCGCCGCACCGGTCCCCGGGGCGGCCCGGAGGTCCGGCCCACCGCACGGCGTGGGCCCGCGGTGACCGCCGGGGCCGTCCCCGGGGTTCAGGTCCCGGGGACGGCCCAGGGGTCCACCGGGACCCCGCCGGTGCGGTATCCGCGCTGGTCCAGGCGCTGGCCCAGGAGTTTCGCCTGCCACAGGCCGACCGCCCGGTCGCCCACGACCAGGTCGGGCACCACCCACAGCAGGTCGGCCTCGAACCGCTGGGAGTCCTCCACCGACCGGCTCCACGCGGCGATCAGCAGGTTGTGCCGCCCGGTCACGCCCGCGCACAGCCGCACCTCGCGCATGGCGGTGATGCGCTGGGCGGCGTCGGCGATGGCGTCGGCCGGGACGCCCGCCCACAGCAGGATGACGGACGGCCAGTCCGACAGCGGCCGGGCCACCTCGCAGCGGGCCTGCACCATGCGGGCGGCGAACAGGTGGCGCACCCGGCGGCGGACCGTGTCGGGGCTGCTGTCACAGCGTTCGGCCAGGGCGGTGTACGACATGCGCCCGTCCATGGACAGCTCCACCATGATCCGGCGGTCCAGCTCGTCGGGCAGGTCGGCGGCCTCCACCGGCAGCGCCTCGGTGGACAGCCGCTCCACCTGGGCGGGGGTGAGCGCGCGCAGCCGCCACCGGCTGCCCTCGGTGAACACCGAGCCCGCCAGGTGGGTGCGGCTGGAGCGCACCCCCTCCATGGTGTCCAGGGAGCCCACCACCCAGCGCGACAGCGCCCCCACGTCCTCGGTCATCACCGTGAGCAGCAGGTCCCGGTCGCCGGTGACGTGCTCGACGGTGGACACGTGCGGCAGCTCGGTGAACGCGCGGGCCACCGGCAGCAGGTGGCCGCTCGCGCAGTCCACCTCGATGAACGCCAGGCAGCCGCCCGCACCCGCCAGGCTCGGCCCCGGATAGCAGGTGATCCACGCCGCCCCGGAGTCGTGCAGCCGCTGCCAGCGCCGGGCGGCCGTCGCCGCGTCGATCCCCAGGACCCGGCCCAGCACGGTCCAGGAGGCGCGCGGGGCGATCTGGAGGGCGTGGACCAGCTGCTGGTCCACGTCGTCCAGGATGCGTTTTTCCGGCATGGTTCTCTCCTGACCTGCGTTTTTCCGATGATATCCGCGCGATCGCAGGCGTTCCGCCCCATCCTGGCCCGGTTGGCGAACGTGAACGACAGGGGGATCCCGGCATGCGGATGGTGGAACGGGCGGAGAAGTACCGCGAGGACCTGGTGGAGCTGCGCCGCGCCCTGCACCGCGAACCGGAGATCGGGCTGGCGCTGCCGCTGACCCGGGCCAAGGTCCTGGCCGCCCTGGAGGGCCTGCCCCTGGAGGTCACCGTGGGCCGGGAGCTGGGCTCGGTCACCGCCGTGCTGCGCGGCGGCCTGCCCGGCGGCGCGGTCCTGCTGCGCGGGGATATGGACGCGCTGCCGGTCCAGGAGGACACCGGGCTGGAGTACGCCTCCCGGTTCCCCGGGGTGATGCACGGCTGCGGCCACGACCTGCACGTCGCCGGACTGGTGGGGGCGGCCCAGCTGCTGTGCGAGGTGCGCGACGAGCTGCCCGGCGACGTGGTGTTCATGTTCCAGCCCGGGGAGGAGGGCCACGACGGCGCCCGGATGATGATCGAGGAGGGTGTGCTCGACGCCGCGGGAAAGCCCCTGGACGCCGCCTACGCCGTGCACGTGGCCGCCAACCTGCTGCCCGCCGGGTTCTGGGTGACCAAGCCGGACGTGGTCATGAGCGCCTCCGACGTGCTCAGGGTGACCGTGCGCGGCGAGGGCGGCCACGGCTCCTCCCCGCACAAGGGCAAGGACCCGGTGCCCGCCGCCTGCGAGATGGTGCTGGCGCTCCAGAGCCACGTGACCCGCACCTACGACATCTTCGACCCGGTCGTCGTCACCGTGGGCCGCCTGGCCGCCGGGACCCAGCAGAACGTGCTGGCGCACGAGGCCGAGTTCGAGGCGACCGTGCGCAGCTACTCCCCCGCCAACCAGGAGCGCCTCAAGGAGGCCCTGCCCGCCCTGGTGCGCGGGATCGCCGCCGCCCACGGGCTGGAGGTCGACGTGGAGTACCGGGTGCTGTACCCGGTGACGGTCAACGACGCCGCCGAGGCGGCGTTCGCCATGGACACCGTGTTCGAGCTGTTCGGGGAGACCGCCGGGTTCGTGTCGCCGGTCCCCGCCGCCGGGTCGGAGGACTTCTCGCTGGTGTTGCAGCGGGTGCCCGGGGCGATGCTCATGCTCGGCGCCACCCCCGCGGACGCGGAGCCCGACACCGCGCCCGCCAACCACTCCCCGCAGGCCCGCTACGACGACGCGGTGCTGCCCGTCCAGGCCGCGCTGCTGGCCGAGCTGGCGGTGCGCCGCCTGGCGCGCGGTGCCGCCTGACCCGGCGCCCGGCGCGACGGCGCCCGCGGTCCACGGCGGTGCCCGGCGCCATGGTGACCGGCTCGCGGTCACGCCCGGCGCGACGGCGCCCGGCAGCGGCGGCACCCCCTTCATCCCCTCGACCCGTACGGAAGGGCTGACATGAGCGTTCCCCCCTCGTCGACCGAACCGGAGAACCCCGGAGCGGCCACGACGGCCACCACCGGTGTGGTGGCCGTGGTCGGCCTGCTGGTGTTCTTCGAGCTCACCAGCGGCCTGCTCCAGGGCTCCATCACCCCGCTGCTGCCGCCGCTGCGCGAGGAGCTCGGCATCTCCGGCGCCGACCTGCACTGGATCCACGCCGTGCAGTACCTGTCGGCCGCGGTGAGCGTCCCCGTGTTCGGCCGCCTGGGCGACCTGTACGGGTACCGGCGCATGCTCCGGGTGTCGCTGGCCTGCATCGCGGTGGGCAGCGTGGTCGTCGCGCTCGCGCCCACCCTGGGCGTGCTGCTGGTGGGCCGGGCCCTGCTGGGCCCGCTGGCCGCCCTGCTGCCGCTGGAGATCGGGCTGGTCCGCGACCGGCTCTCCCCCGAACAGGGGCGCCGGGCGATCGGCATGCTGGTCGGCTCGCTGACCCTGGGCTCGCTGCTGGGGGTCCTGCTGGTGGGCGTGCTCCAGACGGCGCTGGGCGACGTGCGCGTCACCCTGGGAATCCTGGCCGCGCTGGCGGTGGGCTGCCTGGTGCTGTCGTACTTCAAGGTCCCGGAGTCGCGGAACCGGGCCGCGGGCGGGATGGACTGGGCGGGCGGCGTCCTGCTGGGCCTGGCCCTGGTCAGCCTGCTCGGCGGGGTGTCCCAGGGCAACGAGCTGGGGTGGACCTCGCCGGTGGTGCTCGGCGGCGCGGTGCTCTCGGTGGTACTGCTGGTGCTGTGGGTGCGGGTGGAGCTGCGCAGCGAGAACCCGCTGGTGGACGTGCGGGCCGTGGCGCACCCGCGGATCGCGCCCCAGTACCTGGGCGGGTTCACGCTGGGCGTGATCATGCTGGGCGGGCAGAGCATCGCCGTGACCTTCCTGTCCAGCGACCCCGCCGGGACCGGCTACGGGTTCGGGCTGGACGTGATGAGCATCGGCCTGGTCATCGCGGTGCCGACGGTGCTGGCGTTCGTGGGGGCGAGCGGTATCGCGCCGATCGCGACCCGGCTGGGGTACCGGCGGACGGTGGGCCTGTCGTTCGTGCTCATGGCGGCGGGAACGGTGGGGCTGGCCGCGGCGTGGGCGTCGCTGCCCGCGTTCGTCTCCTGCTTCGCGGTGGCCGGGCTCGGGTTCGGCCTGGCGCTGGGCGCCCTGCCCACGGTGATCGTGGAGGACAGCGCCGAGGACCGGGCGGGCAGCGCGACCGCGTTCTACAACAACCTCAAGACGCTGGGCGGCAGCGTCGGCGGGGCGCTGACCGCGTCGCTGCTGGGGATGCTGCTGATCCAGGGCACCGACCTGCCCGCCCTGGACGCCTACCGGGCGGTGTGGGGGATCAGCGCGGCGCTGGCGGTGGTCACCGCCGTCCTGGCCGGGCGGACCGGGCGGCGGACCCGGCGTCCGGCC
>NZ_JBJJBV010000249.1:0-9877 GCF_045446735.1 Nocardiopsis protaetiae | reverse complement strand
CCCCGCCCCCCTTTTCTTTCGGGTCCGGTGGGTTCAGCCTCCCCGCCGCTCCCAGGCCCTGCGCAGCGCGGCGACGGCCTCCTCCGGGCCGTGGCCCAGGCCGCGGGCCCGATCGGCGTAGTCCCGCGCGGCCCGGTCCAGGGTGTCCGGCTCCGGCGACGGCGGGGCGGTCGAGCGCAGCGGCGGGGGAGCGGACCGGGCGCGCTCGGTCGCGTCGGCGGTGACCGAGGTCCCGTGCCGCCTGCGGCTCGCGAGCACCCCCACCGCCTCCAGTTCGCGGAAGGCCCGCGCGACGGTGTTGGGGGCCACGGCCAGGTCCCCGGCGAGCTGGCGGATGCTGGGCAGCCGGGTCCCGGGCGGCAGCTCCCCGGACAGCACCAGCTCCACGATCCGGCCGCGGATCTGCTCGTAGGGCGGGACGGGGCTCTGCTCGTTGACCTCGATGATCACCGGTGTCCTCCGAGGGAGGCGGTGGCGTCCGCGACGACCGCCGCGGACTCCAGGTCCGTGAGCGCGCGGGCGGTGGCGCGCCAGGTGCCGACCAGCCAGGCCAGCACCCCGGCCGCGATCAGGACGAGCCCGCCCAGCGCCAGCAGCCCGCCGGGAGCGTAGGGCCCGGGAGCCCAGGCGGTGGCGGCGAGGGAGAGCGTGCCTCCGGCCGAGCAGCCCGGGTCGACGGGGAGGAGGGCGTAGGCCGCGCCGGTGAGCAGGTCGCCCGCGATCACCAGCTGGGCCCCGACGGCCGCGTACAGGGCGCGGGCGGCGGAGAGGCGGCGCAGCGCCCGGTCCTGTGCGGGGGAGAGCGGGGCCATGGCGGGCCGGGCCGCGGCGGCGCTCACGCCCACCGCGCCCAGCAGGCCGGCGCCCGCCGCGGCGAACCCCGTCAGCCCGAGGGCGAGGGTGTCGTCGGCGACGGACATCGCCAGGACGCGGGCGGGGTAGCAGTCGGCGGCCTTGGTCATCAGGTACTCGCCGTAGGACACGGCGAACGCGGCCGCGGTGACGGCCGCCGTCAGGGCGGCGGCGGTGACCGCCTCCCGGCGGGACAGCACGGTGTTCCAGCCGCGCGGGCGCAGCTCGGCGCGGCGGGTGCGGGTGCGCAGCCGCGGCAGCAGGTCCGCGATCAGGCCGGCGGTGACGACGGCGGCCAGCAGCCCGGCGACCTGCACCGACGAGATCGCGATGACCCCTTCGCCGCCCAGTGCGAAGTAGGCGGCCACCAGGGCGGCCACGGCGGCCACGAAGCCGACGAGGGCCGCCGTGCCGTGGCCGCGCACGGCGGCGGTGCCCGCGGCGGCCGGGACCACGCCCTGGACCGCGGCCTCCCGCCGGGCGCGGACCAGCAGTGCGATGCCGGCGGCGATCAGGGCGAGGGCCATCGGGAGCGCGGCCCAGGCCCGCAGGACGGTGAACACCTCCAGGGCGATGACCGCGACGACGCCGAGCGGGATCAGCAGCACGGCGAGGCGGCGGGCGGGGGACGTGCCGGGGGTCGAGGCCGACAGCGGCGGTGACGCCAGGAGCAGCAGCGCCAGAAGTAGGACGACGGGGACGAGGGGGAGGCCGAGCCACTCCCTGGTGTCGTCGGAGAGGAAAAGAAGGACGTGCGCGGACATGCGGTCTCCTCCGGTTCTTCTTTGAGTCAATGTATTAAATCATTGATACAAAGAGGTGTCCAGTCTCGGGCGGTTCCGCGCCTCCGGCCCTTGCGGGAATACCTCTAGGGGGTATAGGTCTTGAGGGAGGGCGAAGGCCGTACGGCGCGGCGACCCGCCCCGGTGATACCCCTCCTGGGTATATTCCGGGGGGGAGGAGAGGGACATGAGCGCACACGACCACGGTGACCACACGGACCACTCCGGACACGGCGGAGTGCACACGGATCACGCCGACCACGGTGATCACGCAGATCACTCAGAGCACAGTGACCACTCTGGGCATGGTGGCCACTCCGGACACGGCGGCCACATGGGGCACGGTGGCGGACACGGGGACCACGCGGCGATGTTCCGGACACGGTTCTGGTGGAGCCTGCTGCTCAGCCTGCCCGTGGTGTTCACCAGCCACATGGTGTCCGGGTGGCTGGGCTACCACGTGGCCGAGCCCCTCACCTGGGTCCCGCCGCTGCTGGGCACCGTCGTCTACCTCTACGGCGGCTGGCCGTTCCTGTCCGGGGTCGCGGGTGAGCTCAGGGACCGCAGACCCGGGATGATGACCCTGGTTGCGATGGCCATCACCGTCGCCTTCGGCTCCAGCCTGCTCGCCACGCTCGGCGTGGTGGGCATGATGCTGGACTTCTGGTGGGAGCTGGTGCTGCTGGTCGTGGTGATGCTGCTCGGCCACTGGCTGGAGATGCGCGCCCTGGGCCAGGCGTCCGGCGCGCTGGAGGCGCTGGCCGCGCTGCTGCCGGACCGCGCCGAGCGGATCGGCGGCGACGGCGCGACCGAGGAGGTCGCCGTCGCCGACCTGCGCACCGGCGACACCGTGCTGGTCCGCTCCGGCGGCCGGGTGCCCGCCGACGGCACCGTCGTCCGGGGTTCGGCGGCCGTGGACGAGTCCATGATCACCGGCGAGTCCCGCACCGTCACCCGCGGGGCGGGCGACCGCGTGGTCGCCGGGACCGTGGCCACCGACTCCGCCGTCCGCGTCCGGGTGGACGCCGTCGGCGAGGACACCACGCTCGCGGGCATCCGGCGGCTGGTCGCCGAGGCACAGGCCTCCACCTCACGCTCCCAGGTGCTGGCCGACCGCGCGGCGGGACTGCTGTTCTGGTTCGCGCTGGGCGCCGCGGTCCTCACCGCCGCCGTCTGGTCGGCGCTGGGCGAGGCCACCCAGGCCGTCGAACGGACCGTGACGGTGCTGGTCATCGCCTGCCCGCACGCGCTGGGGCTGGCGATCCCGCTGGTCATCGCGATCTCCACGGCGCTGTCGGCGCGCAACGGCATCCTCGTCAAGGACCGGCTGGCGCTGGAGCGCACCCGCCTGGTGGACACCGTCCTGTTCGACAAGACCGGCACCCTGACCAAGGGCGCCCCGGCCGTCATCGGCCACGCCGCCGCCCCCAACGGGGACCCCGCCCGGGTATTGGCCCTGGCGGGGGCGGTCGAGGCCGACTCCGAGCACCCGCTGGCCAGGGCCGTCGTGCGGGCGGCCCGGGAGGCCGGCGCGGTGCCGTCCGCCACCGGCTTCCGGTCGCTGACCGGGCGCGGGGTGCGGGCCGAGGTCGACGGCGAGGACGTCCACGTGGGCGGGCCCGCGCTGCTGGAGTCCCTGGGGTTGACCGAGCCGCCGGAGCTGGAGGCGCGCACCCGGCCCTGGCGCGAACGCGGCGCGACGGTGCTGCACGTGATCGCGGGGCGGGAGGTCGCGGGGGCGCTGGCCCTGGCCGACGAGGTGCGGCCCGAGTCGCGGGCGGCCGTCCGGCAGCTCAGGGAACAGGGCATCGCGGTGGCGATGGTCACCGGCGACGCCCGCAACGTGGCCGACGCGGTCGCCGCCGACCTGGGGCTGGACGAGGTGTTCGCCCAGGTCCTGCCGGACCAGAAGGACGCGGTGGTGCGCGACCTCCAGGAGCGCGGGCGCACGGTCGCCATGGTCGGCGACGGCGTCAACGACGCCCCGGCGCTGGCCCGGGCCGACGTCGGCATCGCGATCGGCGCGGGCACCGACGTGGCCATCGAGTCGGCGGGCGTGGTCCTGGCCTCCGACGACCCGCGGGGCGTGGTGGCGGTGCGCAAGCTGTCGCGGGCGAGCTACCGCAAGATGATCCAGAACCTGGCCTGGGCGGCGGGGTACAACGTGCTCGCGGTCCCGCTGGCGGCGGGGGTGCTGGCGCCGGTCGGGATCGTGGTGGCCCCGGCGGTGGGCGCGGTGCTGATGAGCCTGTCGACGGTCATCGTGGCGCTCAACGCGCAGCTGCTGCGCGGAGTGGACCTGTCCCCGGCGGATTAGGGCGACCGTAAACCGGACCGCAACCCCGCGGGGGTGGCGCGGAAACGGTGCGGAGGGGAGGATCGGAACGTCGATCCTCCCCTCTTGTAGCGGGAAGGGGCGGTCGGCGCGGGCCACCGCCCCGCTTCGGATACGGGGCGGCGGCCCCTCGCCTTCTCGGGTCAGGGGCGCAGGGCGGACAGGACGAGGTCCGTCATGTGGTCGGCGCGGGCGGGGTCGGAGAGGCGGTCGCGGGTCCAGGCGGCGGCGCTGATCAGGGCGAACACGTCGTCGGCGGTGACGCCGGCGCGGATCTGCCCGGCGGTGCGGGCGCGCTCGGTCAGGGTCGTCCCGGCGGCGGACAGGCGGGCGCACGCCTCGTGCAGTTCCGACTCCGGGTCCTCCAGCCCGCCCAGCAGCTCGTCCGACAGCCCGCTGTAGACGGCGCCGTGGTCGGCGACGGCCCGCGCCCAGCGCAGCAGCGCCTCGCCCGGCGGCGCGTCGGCGTCGGCGGTCAGCCCGTCGCCCAGGGCGAACAGCGCCTCGTGCCGTTCCCGCAGCAGTTCCAGCAGCAGCGCGCGCCGGGTGGGGAAGTGCGCGTAGAGCGTCCCCACCGCCACCCCCGCCCGCCGGGCGATCTGCTCCAGCGGCGCCCCCGTCCCCTGCTCCCGCAGCACCGTGTCGGCCTCGGCGAGCAGCCGGGCGCGGTTGCGCCGGGCGTCGGCGCGCATGGGACGTCCGGAGGATTCCGCGGTCATATCTTGAGGGCTCCTCGACTTTGGGCTAACTTCTTGAGGGTCCCTCATTTTATAGGAGCCCCCCGTGATCCTCGTGACCGGTGCCACCGGCACCATCGGCCGCCACCTCGTCCGCGAACTCACCGAACGCGGAACCCCCTTCCGCGCGCTGGTGCGCGACCGGGCCAAGGGCGAGGCCCTGGGCCACCCCTTCGCCGTCGGGGACTTCGCCGACCCCGCCTCGCTGGCCGCCGCCCTGGAGGGCGTCGACCGGCTCTTCCTCAACGGCCCCGGCGCGCAGCCCGTCACCGGGCCGCAGCCGATGGTCGCCCACCAGAGGGCCGCCATCGACGCCGCCCGCGCCGCCGGGGTCGCCCGGATCGTCAAGGTCTCCGCCTGGCGCCCCTCGCCCGACTCCCGCCTGTCCGTCCTCGCCCACCACGGGATCGACCGGCACCTGCGCGCCGCGGGCCCGGCGTGGGCGACCCTGCGCCCCACCGGCTTCATGCAGAACCTCCTCGCCCCCGCCGCCTTCGCCCCCGACGGCGCCCTGGCCGGGCCCTACGGGACCGGCCGGGTCGCCTACGTCGACGCCCGCGACATCGCCGCCTGCGCCGCCGTCCTGCTGACCGGGGACGAGGGCCTGGGACGGGACCACGACCTCACCGGCCCCGAGGCGCTCACCCACGCCGAGATCGCAGACCTCCTCGGCGTCCCCTTCCGCGACGTGCCGCCGGGGGAGGCCGGGCGCGACCTGCGCGCCGCCGGCCTCCCCGCCGGGTTCGTGGACGACCTGCTGTGGCTGTACGCCGAGATGGCCGACGGTTCGATGTCCGAGACCACCACCGCCGTCCGCGACCTCACCGGCCGCGAGCCGTACACCTTCGCCCGGTTCGCCGCGGACCACCGGTAGCGACCGCACCTCCCGGGGCGGCCGGACGTCCCGGTTCGCCCTATTCGCGGCCTGTATCCCCGCAGGTGAAGGCGGTCCGAGGTTTCACGTGAAACATCGCCCCCGGTCAGGCGGCGGCGCGCTCCGCCGCCGGGTGGTCCAGGCAGGCCGCCATCGCCCGGTGCCACCTGTTGCCCCGCAGCCCCGGCTCCAGCGCCGCCAGGGTCGACGCGTACTTGGTGAACACCACCTCCCGGAACCCGAGCGCGTGCAGCCGCCGCTCGGTCTCCGTGAGCCCGCCGCGCGTCTTGACCTCCAGCAGCGCCCACCCCGGGCGCATCGCGACCGACCACCCGCCGCGCCGCCCCACCAGCCCCGTGTCCACGGTGACCCGCTCCCGCCCGGACAGCGCCACCGCGGTCGTCCGCCGGTAGTCGGTCACCGCGCTGGCCGTCAGCACGTCCGGCGGCACGATCCCGTACGCGGTCAGGGTGTCGTCCAGGAACCGCCGGGAGGCCGGCGTGAGCCGGTCCGCCTCCCCGCCGTGCTCCACCCGCACCTTGTCGGTGATCCCGCGCGCCCCCTTGAGCTTGACCTCGAACATCCGCGTCCCGGTGTCCTCGTAGGTCCGCACCCGCACCTTGTACCGCAGCCGCCGCCCCTGCCGGTGGTCCCGGAAGCACCGCAGGTCCGGGGTGTCCAGGTAGGTGGAGGAGTACCGGAACGACGTCCGCCCGCCGATGGTCAGCACCCCGAACGCCGAGCCGGGGAACAGCCCGTCGACCGCCTCCTCCGGCACCAGGTACTTGCGGCAGGTCCGGGTCACCAGCGCGGCCCGCGCGTTGATCTCCTCCAGCGACAGCGCGGGCAGCCCGGTCAGCGCGCTCAACGGCCCTCCCACCGGGAGGCCGTGCCGCTGCGGGCGGGCAGCCCGCCCGGCGCCGGGACCCGGAACCGCACGTCCACGACCATCAGGTCGCGCACGTAGTCCACCTCGACCACGTCCACCCGGGTCACCCGCGCCCGCAGCCGCGCCGCCAGGTCCTGGCGCAGCGCCACCGGGTCCTCGTGCACCGCGTCCAGGGTGAGCATCCGACGTTCGTGCCGGGCCAGCAGCCGGGGGTGGTCGCCCACGTACATCACCGTCAGCAGCAGGACGTTGAGCCCCAGCAGCACCCACGGCGCCGACACCGCCACCGCGTTGATCAGCCCCAGCGCGATGGCCGTGAAGTAGTACCCGATCTCGCCCTGGCTGATGAGGTCCGAGCGCAGCCGCAGGATCGACAGCACGCCGAACAGCCCGAACCCGACCGCCAGCGCCACCTCCTGGCCGGTCATCATCGACACCACGGCGAAGATGCCGGTGTTGAGCGCCACGTAGGCGAGCAGCAGGTCCCGCCGTCCGTGGCGGCGGAAGTAGAGGACGTACGACAGCAGGGTGATCGCGATCAGGTCGATCGCCAACGCGAACCAGAACATGGTGACCATCGTGTGCCGCCCGGGTGAGGCGGCCATGAGCCCCGCATGAGGGAATCCTCATGCCCGGGACACCGTCCCGCCACCGTCCGTCCACCCCGCCCCGCCGCCCCCGGGCGCGCGCCCGGGGGCGGACACGCCCCGACCCCGGACACGCCGGGGGCCGGGGACCCCCGCCCCCGGCCCGCGCTTTCCCGTGCCCCGCGCCTCAGTCCGCCAGCCGGTACCCCATCCCCCGCACCGTCACGATCCGGTCCGCCCCCACCTTGCGCCGCAGCGCCCGCACGAACACGTCCACCACGTTCGACCCCGGGTCGTAGTCGTAGCCCCACACGTGCGACAGCATCTGCTGCCTGCTCAGCACCTGCCCCGGGTGCCGCATCAGCAGCTCCAGCAGCGCGAACTCCCGCGCCGTCAGGTCCACGGTGTCGCCGTCCACCGCCACCCGCCGCGTCCGCAGGTCCAGCGCCAGGCCCCCGGCCTGGAGCACGGTCGGCTCGCTCGTCCGCTCGCGGCGCATCCGCAGCCGCACCCGGGCCAGCAGCTCCTCGAACCGGAACGGTTTGGTGACGTAGTCGTCCGCCCCGATCTCCAGCCCGGTCACCGTGTCCCGCACCCCGTCGCGCGCGGTCAGGATCACCACCGGGATGTCCACCCCCAGCGCGCGCACCCGCCGCAGCACGTCGAACCCGTCGGTGTCGGGCAGCCCCAGGTCCAGCAGCATGAGGTCGAACCCGCCGGTCACCGCGTAGTCCACCGCCTCGGCGCCGGTGCCCACCACGGTCGTGGTGAACCCGCCTGCGGACAGCCCCTTGCGGATGAACGAGGCGATCCTCTCCTCGTCCTCGACGATGAGGATGCGGCTCACCGCTGCTCCCTTCCGTTCTTCACTGCTGTTCCTTTCCACGGGGGATGACGAGGGTGAACGTGGACCCCTGGCCGAGCGCCGAGCGCAGGTCCACCCGCCCCCGGTGCGCCTCCGCGATGGCCCGGACGATGGCCAGGCCCAGCCCGGCGCCGCCCCCGCCCGCTCGGGCCGCCCCGCCGCGGGAGAACCGGCCGAAGATGCGCCCCTGCTCCTCGGGGGCGATGCCGGGGCCCTGGTCGGTGACCCAGAACAGCACGTCGGGGCCGTCGACCATGGAACCGATCCGGATGGTCGACCCGGGTTCGGTGTAGCGCACCGCGTTGGCCGCCAGCTGGACGACCGCCTGGGTGACGCGTTGCGCGTCGAGCCGCCACTCCTCCTCGGCCATGGCCTCCAGCCGCCAGTCGCGGTCGCCGAGCCGCCGCACGTGGGCGTCGATGTCGCTGGTCAGCTCGGCCAGGGACACGGGTTCGGGGCGCACGAAGTCGGGCTGCTGGGACTTGGCGAGCAGCAGCAGGTCCTCGACGATGCGGCCCATGCGGTCCAGCTCGTCGGTGACCAGCCGGACCACCTCGCGCCGCTCCTGCGGGTCGTCGCCCATGAGCTCCAGGTGCCCGCGCACGATGGTGATGGGGGTGCGCAGCTCGTGCCCGGCGTCGTCCACGAACCGCCGCTGTTCGATGAACGCGCCCTCCAGCCGGTCCAGCATGCTGTTGAACTGCTGGGCCAGCGCGGCGATGTCGTCGCGCCCGGACACCTCGATGCGCCGGGTCAGGTCCTCCTCGGTGATCTCCGCGGCGGTCTGGCGCACCAGCCGGACGGGGGCCAGTATCCGCCCGGCCACCCACCAGGCGGCGGCAGCGGCGGCGATCAGGCCGACCAGGCTGACCAGGCTGATCGTCCGCACGGTCTCGGCGACGGCCGCCTGGTCGGGGTCGGTGAAGTACCCGGTGACGAACCAGCCGTCCGCCCCGGCGGCGTCGGGGGCGCGCACCCGGACCTTGATCCACTCCATGGGTCCGGCCGGGGTCTGGAGGGTGCCGCGGCCGCTCGGGTCGTCGAGGATCGCGGCCACCGCGTCCGGGTCGGCGGACACGTCGTAGAGGGGTTCCTGCCCCTGGCGGATCCGCCCGGCCTCCTCGCCGCCCCCCTCGACCCAGCCGAACAGGATCTCCGACGGATACGGGAACTGCCGCGCCAGGTGGACCTCCATGAGTCCGGCGACCGAGGCGAACGCCTCCCCGGTCTGCGGGTCCCTGCCGACCTGGGCGAACTCCTGGAACTCGGCGATCTCCTGGGTCAGCGCCCGGTCGGCCCGGTCGCCCACCCCGCCGCTCAGCGCGCTCCAGGTGACGAGCACGACCAGGGCCAGGGTCAGCGCCATGAGCAGCACCACCCAGGCCATGATGATGAGCCGGGCGGGCAGGAGCCGTTGGTGCCGCCGCACCTCGGGCGGCCCGTCGCGCAGCACCATGGTGGGGAACACCGCGGTGGCGCCCGCGGACCGCCGGACCCCGTGCGACGCCGTGCCCAGGTCCCGGGTGGGGGAGTCCGGGCCGTCAGGGGAGCCCGGGCCCCCGGGGAGGCCAGGGTCATCAGGGAAGCCCGGGCCGTCAGTCGTCATCGTCGTCCCCGTCGTCATCGTCATCGCAGTCGTCGTCATCGTCGTCGTCCCCGCCCGGGCAGGCACCGGGTGAGGGCGGAGTGGACGCACCGCCACCGGGCCCCGCGCCGGACTCCCCGTCGGACGGCTCCGGCGACCGGTCGGTCACCGGCGGCGGGGGCGGCACCACACCCTCGCCCCCGGCGGACTCCTCCGCCTCCGGCACCGCCCCGGGGGACTCGCCCACGACGACCTCGCCCGGGGGCACCGGGCCGGCGTCACCCGAGGTCAGGCTCCAGACCAGCCCCGCCCCCGCGAGCAGGACCACCGCGATGGCGGCCACCACCGCCGACAACACCCATGGTGATCTC
>NZ_JBJJBV010000248.1:0-9887 GCF_045446735.1 Nocardiopsis protaetiae | reverse complement strand
GGGGCGGGGACACGCGAACGGCGTGCGTGCGCGGGGCGGGGGCGTCCGATGGCGGGGAGGGGCGGCGGCCGATGGCCTGAGCGTGCATTCTAGGAGTCGCGAACGGCTTTTTTCAATGGCTTCGGAAAAATGCGTCCACCGGCTCGGTGCATTCTCGTACCGACGGCGCAGAATATGACCAAAGCGATCTTTGGAATGAATATCGCAAAAGGTCGGTCGGGGGCTGCGCCGGGGCCAGCATGGCACACCCGGGCGACAATCCGGTGAACCCTCCCGGAGGCGTTCTCCGGGGGCTCGTTTTGTCGGTGTCGACCCGTAGTGTTCTTGTTGTGAGCGACCGATGGAGTATCGACGACGTATGGGCCGTCGCCCCGGACGCCGCGTCCCGCAAAGCCGCCGTCAAGGTGGGCAAGGCGGCGTCGTGGCCGCAGCGGGGGGCGGTCGCCGCGTCCGCCGGCGGCACCTCCGCCGTGTGGGGCGAGTGCCAGGGCAGCGGCTCCAAGCCCTACCTGGCCGCGGTCCACCTGGACGGCGGCACCGGCCCCGCCTACAAGTGCAGCTGTCCCAGCCGCAAGATCCCCTGCAAGCACGTGCTCGGCCTGCTCGCCCTGTGGGCGCAGGGCGAGGTCGCCGACCGCGAGGACAAGCCCTCCTGGGTCGGCACCTGGCTCGACGGCCGGGCCGCCCGCCAGGCGCGCGCCGCGGACCCCGCCAAGGCCGCGCCCGCCGACCCGGCCCGGGCCGCCGCCACCCTGCGGGCCCGCGAGGAGGCCGTCGACGCCGGACTGGCCGAACTGCGCCTGTGGCTGCACGACCAGATCGACGCCGGGCTCGCCGAGGTCCCCAAACTCGGCTACGACCACTGGGACCGCATGGCCAAGCGGCTGACCGACGCCAAGGCGCGCGGCGCCTCGGGCTGGGTCTCCCGGCTGCCCTCCGTGGCCCGGCAGGAGAGCTGGCCCGAACGGGTGCTGGAGCACCTGGGCCTGCTCCACCTGCTCATCGACGGCTACGGGGCGCAGGGCTCCCTGGACGAGCGCACCCGCGGCGCGGTCCGCTCCCGGGTCGGCATCACCCTCAAGGCCGACGAGGTGCGGGCGGGCGGCGAGAGCGTCACCGACACCTGGCTGGTACTGGGCCGGCGCACCGTGCCCGGCGCCGAGGACGACATGACCGGCCTGCGCGTGTGGCTGCGCGGCGCCGAGACCGGCCGCACCGCCCTGGCCCTCAGCTTCGGCCGCGCCGAGCAGGCCCCCACCTCCCCCTACCGGCTGGGCACCGCCGTGCGGGCCGACCTGTCCTTCTACCCCGACGGGCACCGGGTCGTCCCGGTCCCGGGCACCGAACTCCCCGGGCCCGTCCCCCAGGGCACCACGGTCGCCGCCGCGCTCGACTCCTACGCCGCCGTCCTGGCCGAGGACCCGTGGCGGGAGACCTGGCCGGTGGTCCTCGCCGACGCCGTCCCGGCCCGGGACGACCGCTGGTACCTGGCCGACCCCGACGGCGACGCCCTGCCCCTGACCACCACCTCCCCCCGGCGCCTGCTGGCGGTCACCGGCGGACGGCCCGCCACGGTCGCCGCCGAGTGGTCGCCCGCCGAAGGACTCACCCCCATCGCCGTGTGGGACCGGACCGGAAAGGCGATCCCCCTGTGACCACCCCTTCCCCGGGCGCCTCCTCCCCGGGCGCCGACTCCTGGGACCTGCTGGTCTCCACCGCGCTCGTGGGCACCGCCCGCCGCGCCGTCCCCGACACCCCCGACCTGCCCGCCACCGCCGCGACCGAGGGCGCGGCCGCCCTGCTCGACCGGGCCGCGCTGGCCACCGTGCGCCGCCTGGCCGGGTACACGCCCGCCCGGGTCGCGCCGATCGACCCCGACCCCGGGCCCGACCTGCCCGAGGTCGGCGGACAGGCCGCCCGGCGGCTCGCGGTGATCCTGGCCGACCGGCCCGAACTCCTGCCCGAATGGCTGGACCTGGCCGCCGCCGCGGGCCTGCGCGCCCCCGCCGAGCACCTGCCCGCCCTGCTGGACCGCGGCGCCCGCGACAGCGCCCTGCGCCACTCCATCGCCGCCGCCGGCGGCTCGCGCGGGCGCTGGCTGGCCCGGTTCGAGCCCGACTGGGCGTACCTGCTCACCGAGTCCGACCCCGCCGACGTCTTCGACGAGGACACCTGGCTGCACGGCACCGAGGGCGAGCGCCGCCGCATGTTCGGCGCCCTGCGCGCCGCCGACCCCGCCCGGGGCCGCGAGCTGCTCGCGAAGGTGTGGCCCGACCTGCGCAAGGCCGAGCTCCGCCGCCGCCTGCTGGAGGCGATGGAGACCGGTTTGGGACCCGACGACGCCGACCTGCTCGAAACCGCCCTGGACGACAAGGGCGCCAACGTGCGCGGCCTGGCGCTGTCCCTGCTCACCCGGCTGCCGCACAGCGCCCACGCCGACCGGTTGCGCGACCACGTGCGGGCCCACGTCCGCCCCGGCCCCAAGGACACCGTCCTGGCCACCCCCGTGGAGGCCGACGAGGCCGGCCTGCTGCGCGACCTCGCCCTGGCCAGGCCCACCGGCGAGATCGGCCGCCGCGAACGCGCCGAGTACCTGTGGACGCTGGTCACCCGCACCCCGCTCGACGTGTGGACCGGCCTGCTCGGCACCGACCCGGCCGGGGTACTGGAGCGGGTCGCCCGCTCCGGCGACGACGAGCTGCACGACGCCCTGCTCAACGCCATCGGCGTCCAGAGGGACCCGGACTGGGCCCGTGCCGCCCTGGGCATGCTGGAGGGCCGGGTCACCGACCGCCTGGTCAGCGCCGCCCGCGGCCGCCGCTCCCTCCAGCTGGAACCGCTGCTGCGGGTCCTGCCCACCGCCGAGCGCTGCACCCTGGTGGAGCACTCCTTCGGCCCCGGCACCGGCACCCGCGACGTGTGGTCCCTGCTCAACGCGGTCCCCGGACCCTGGAGCGTGGAGCTGACGCACCGGGTCGTCGCGCGCCTGGGCGGCAAGGGCTGGGACCGCGACACCGGCGGCTACCGGTCCGTGTGCCTGCTCCTCGCCGAGCGCACACCCCCCGAACTCGTCCACGGCCTGCCGCAGCAGACCCCCGCCCTGGCCGCCGTCGGCGGCGGACCCTCCGACCACGCCTACCAGACCATGCTCACCACCCTTCGCTTCCGCCTCGACATGCACAAGGAGCTCGTGTGACCACCTCCTCCGCCCCCTCCCTCTCCACCGACGCCGCGCAGGCCCTGCGCCCGCACGCGGAGCAGACCTACGCCGCCGAACTGGAGGCGCTGGCCAAGGCGGACGACCGGCGGCGCCCCCCGGGCTGGCGGCTCTCCCCCTGGGCGGTGACCCGGTACCTGCTGGGCGCCACCCTGGAGGACGGCACCGAGATCACCCCCAAGTACATCGGCGCCCGCCGCGTCGTCGAGGTCGCCGTCGCCACCCTGGCCACCGACCGCGCGCTGCTGCTCATCGGCGTCCCCGGCACCGCCAAGACCTGGCTGTCGGAGCACCTGACCGCCGCCATCTCCGGCGACTCCACGCTCCTGGTCCAGGGCACCGCGGGCACCTCCGAGGAGGCCGTCCGGTACGGCTGGAACTACGCCCGGCTGCTCGCCGAGGGCCCCTCCAAAGAGGCGCTGGTCCCCAGCCCCGTGATGACCGCCATGGCCCGCGGCGCCATCGGCCGCATCGAGGAGCTCACCCGCATGCCCTCCGACGTGCAGGACGGCCTCATCACCGTGCTGTCGGAGAAGGCGCTGCCGGTGCCCGAGCTGGGCATCGAGGTGCAGGCCCAGCGCGGGTTCAACATCATCGCCACCGCCAACGACCGCGACCGCGGCGTCAACGACCTGTCCAGCGCGCTGCGCCGCCGGTTCAACACCGTGGTGCTGCCGGTGCCCGACAGCGCCGAGGACGAGGTCCGCATCGTCACCCAGCGGGTGGAGCAGCTGGGCCGCTCGCTGGAGCTGCCCGACGTTCCGGCCGGGCTGGACGAGATCCGCCGGGTGGTCACCGTGTTCCGCGAGCTGCGGTCCGGGGTGACCGAGGACAACGGCACCAAGGTCAAGTCGCCCAGCGGGACGCTGAGCACCGCCGAGGCGATCTCGGTGCTCACCAACGGGATCGCGCTGGCGGCGCACTTCGGCGACGGGGTGCTGCGCCCCGCCGACGTGGCCGCCGGGATCCAGGGCGCCGTGGTCCAGGACCGGGTGTCCGACGGCGTGGTCTGGCGCGAGTACCTGGAGACCGTGGTCCGCGGCCGGGACGGCTGGGGCGAGTTCTACCGCGCCTGCCGCGAGGTGGGCGCCTGATGGCACGACTGGACACGAGCGGTCTGCACGTCCTGGGCGTGCGGCACCACGGGCCGGGGTCGGCCCGCGCGGTCCGGGCGGCGCTGGCCGAGATCAAGCCGGACGCGGTCCTCATCGAGGGGCCGCCGGAGGCGGACGCGCTGATCCCGCTGGTGGGGGAGCTGGAGCCGCCGGTGGCGCTGCTGGTGCACCTGGCGGACCCGCCCAAGGACGCGGACGCGGCTGCATCGGCGGCCGGGTGGGCGTTCTGGCCGTTCGCGGCGTTCTCGCCGGAGTGGGAGGCGCTGCGCTACGCCGCCGAGAACGACGTTCCGGTGCGGTTCTGCGACCTGCCCGCCGCGCACACCCTGGCGGAGCGGCTGGCCGAGGCCGAGGCGCCGGGCGAGGGAGAGACGGGTGAGGGGACCACCGAGGACCCCGAGGCCGTGGGCCGCGACCGGCTGCGCATGGACCCCCTGGGCGTGCTCGCGGAGGCCGCCGGGTACGACGACGCCGAACGCTGGTGGGACGACGTCGTCGAGCAGCGGCGCGACGGCGAACCCTCGCCGTTCCCCGCCATCGCCGACGCCATGGCCGCAGTCCGGGACGAGAGCGGACCCGAACAGGGCCGCGGCGCCCGCCGCGAGGCGTACATGCGCCAGGTGCTGCGGGCCACCCTCAGGCAGGGGCACGAGCGGGTCGCCGTGGTCTGCGGCGCCTGGCACGCGCCCGCCCTGCGCGGCGTCGCGGACTACCCGGTCAGCGGGGACACCGCGCTGCTCAAGGGGCTGCCCAAGGTCAAGGTCAGCGCCACCTGGGTGCCCTGGACCCACGGCCGGCTGGCCTCCGCCAGCGGCTACGGGGCCGGGGTCACCGCCCCCGGCTGGTACCACCACCTCTACACCGCCCCCGACCTGCCGATCCACCGGTGGCTCACCGAGGCCGCCCGGCAGCTGCGCGAGGAGGGCCACCACGTGTCGTCCTCGCACGTCATCGAGGGCGTGCGGCTCGCCGAGAGCCTCGCCGTCCTGCGCGGCCGACCCCTGGCCGGGCTCGACGAGGTGTCCGAGGCGCTCACCGCCGTCCTGTGCGAGGGCGAACCCGTCCGCGCCGCCCTGGTGCACCGCACCATGGCCATCGGCGAGCGCATGGGCTCGGTGCCGCCCACCACGCCCATGGTCCCGTTGCAGCGCGACGTCATCGCCGCGCAGAAGCGCCTGCGGCTCAAGGCCGAGCCGTTCGACCGCGACCTCGACCTGGACCTGCGCAAGGAGGGGCACCGCGAACGCAGCGTCCTGCTGCACCGGCTGCGCATGCTCGACGTCCGCTGGGGCGACCCCCAGCAGACCTCCGGCGGCAAGGGCACCTTCCGGGAGTCCTGGCGCGTCCGCTGGGAACCCGAGCTGGACGTGGCGCTCATCGAGGCCAGCCGGTGGGGCACCACCGTCGCCGGGGCCGCCTCGGCCCGGGCCGCCGAACGCGCCGCCGACGCCGACCTGCCCGAGCTGACCGCCCTCACCGAGCTGTGCCTGCTGGCCGACCTGGCCGACGCCCTGCCCGGAGTGCTCGGCCTGCTCACCGACAGGGCCGCCACCGACGGCGACGTCACCCACCTGATGGGGGCGCTGCCGCCGCTGGCGCGCTCCGCCCGGTACGGCGACGTGCGCGGCACCGACGCCGCGCACCTGCGCACCGTCGCCGAGCAGATCCTGCGCCGGGTCTGCGTGGGCCTGGCCCCGGCCGTGCACGGCCTCGACGACGAGGCCGCCGCCCGGTTCGTCACCCAGATCGACCACACGCACTCCGCCGCCACCCTGCTGGGCGGCGAGGCGCTCGCCGAATGGGAGGCCACCCTGGCCTCCCTGGCCCGCCGGGAGACCCTGCCCGGCCGGATCTCCGGGCGGCTCAACCGGATGCTGTCCGACGCCGGGCACATCGACGCCGAGGAGCTGCGCCGCCGCCTGGGGCTGGCCATGTCCCAGGGGACCGAGCCCGCCACGGCCGCGGCCTGGCTGGAGGGGTTCCTCCAGGGCAGCGGGCTCGTGCTGGTCCACGACGACCGGATGCTCGGCCTCATCGACGCCTGGCTGCTGGGCCTGCCCGAGGAGCGGTTCACCGCGGTGCTGCCGCTGCTGCGCCGCACCTTCGGGGCGTTCGACGGCTCCGAGCGCCGCGAGATCGGCGAGGCCGCCGGCCGGCTGGGCGGCGCCCGGGTCGCCGCCGTGCGGACCCGGGCCGCCGTGGACGCCGAGCGGGCCGCACCGGCCCTGGCCACCGCCCTGGCCATCCTCACCGACGGAAGGAAGCGCGCATGAACGCCGTGGACACCATCGACGAGCGCGAACGCCGCTGGCGGCTGGTGCTGGGCCGGGAGGCGCGCTGCCCCTCCGGGCTGAGCACCACCGACCAGTCCATGGACGCCGCCCTGGAGGCCCTCTACAACCGGGGCGACGCGGCGGGCGCGGGCGCCGGCGGCGGCGGGCGCTCCGGCGGGCTCGGCGGCTCCGCCCCCCGCGTGGCCCGCTGGCTCGGCGACATCCGGGAGTACTTCCCCGGCACCGTCGTCCAGGTCATGCAGAAGGACGCCATGGAGCGGCTGGGCCTGCACCAGCTCCTCCTGGAGCCCGAGATGATGGAGGCCGTCGAGCCCGACGTCCACCTCGTCGGCACCCTGCTGTCCCTCAACCGGGTGATGCCCGACAAGGCGCGCGAGTCCGCCCGCGCCCTGGTCCGCAAGGTGGTCGAGGACCTGGAGCGCCGGGTCGCCCAGAAGACGCGTTCGCTGGTGCAGGGCGCCATCGACCGCTCCGCCCGCACCCACCGGCCGCGCCGCGTCTCCGACATCGACTGGAACGCGACCATCCGCCGCAACCTCGCCCACTACCTGCCCGAACACGGCACGATCGTGCCCCAGACCCTGGTGGGGTACGGGCGGCGCAGCCAGGGCGTGCAGAAGGACGTGGTGCTGGCCATCGACCAGAGCGGGTCCATGGCGTCGTCGGTGGTGTACGCGAGCGTGTTCGGGGCGGTGCTGGCGTCGATGAAGACGCTGCGCACCTCGCTGGTGGTGTTCGACACCGCGGTCGTGGACCTCACCGAGCAGCTCACCGACCCGGTGGAGGTGCTGTTCGGCACCCAGCTGGGCGGCGGCACGCACATCAACAAGGCGATCGCGTACTGCCAGGGGCTGATCGACCGGCCCGACGACTCGATCTTCGTGCTGATCAGCGACCTGTACGAGGGCGGCGTCCGGGCGGAGATGCTGCGCCGGGTGGCGTCCATGCAGGCGGCGGGGGTCCAGGTGGTGGTGCTGCTGGCGCTGTCCGACGAGGGCGCGCCGTTCTACGACCGCGAGAACGCGGCCGCGCTGGCGGAGATGGGCGTCCCGGCGTTCGCGTGCACCCCGGACGTGTTCCCGGAGCTGATGGCCGCCGCCATCCAGGGGCAGCCGCTCACCGCGTGGGTGGACAAGCAGAAGGACGCGTAGGGGTCGGTGGCCCGAGAATCCGGGCCACCAGGTGGGGTCATGGGCTGTTCACCGGCGGGACGCCCAGGAATACTCGATCCGGGCGGGCGGGGCTGTGGCGGTCTCCGCCCGCCCTCCTGTGTCAGCGGCCGTAGAGGTGGACGCGGTCGTCGACGTCCACGGCGGGGGTGGAGGTGTGCCAGGCGCGGTGGCCGATGCGCACGGTCCAGTCGCTGTACACCCACTCCCCGGACCAACCTGCGGTCAAGCGGAAGTTCGCCCGGTAGCGGCCGACCTCCCCCGGCCGCAGGGTGAACAGGGGGCGGGGCCAGCGGCGGGGGAAGGACTCTGCGCTGTCCGGGGTGGCCCGCGCCACGGTGAGCAGGCCGCCGTGTTCGCGCAGGCGCAGGCACCAGGGGACCCCGGTCATGGCGACGTACCGCGCCACCTCCTCGGGGGCGTACGCGTTCTCCTCGCGCAGGGCGACGTCGTGGAGCAGGACCGGGGTCGCGGCCTCCGGCTCGGGGAGGTCGGGCAGGGGGAAGGTCTCGGGCAGTCCGCGGCGCAGGTCCGCGGAACGGGCGTCGCGGCCTGCCTTGGTCCACCACACGGAGATGCGCTGCACGGCGATCGGGGGAGTGCCCATGTCCCCATGATGGCCCAGGGACACGCGGATATCGGGTCCCCGGCGAAAGGGAACCGATTGATTACTTTTAGTGATCAAAGCGTCTCGGAAAGCGGTGTGCCGTGTCCCCACGATTTCTGCCCCTGGCGCGCGCCGGTGCCGGGGCGTCCGCGGCCGCGGTGCTGGCGGTCCTCGCCCCGGCGCTTCCGGCGGCGGCCGAGGAGGCCGAGGAGGTCTGCGCGCACGCCCGCGGGGACGGTGGCTGTGCCCTGGTGCTGACCGGCGCCCCGGAGGAGGCGGCGGTGCGGGAGGCCGGGCCGTGGCTGGAGGTGCCCGGGCGGGACCCCGACTGCCGGACGGGGGAGGGGGTGCCGGTCGAGACGGTGCCCGGCGACGACGAGGTGTTCTACCTGGCGCCGGGGGAGGAGACCGTCCACTGCGACGTCACCACGTTCCCGATGGCCGCCGAGCCCACGGAGCCCGCGGCCGAGCCCGAGGTCGCCGGGCAGCCCGAGGCGGCGCTCGAACCCTCCGAGCCGCCCGAGGGCGTGGAGCAGGAGACCCTCTCCGACGTTCCGGAGCCCGTTCCCTCGCCCTCTCCGTCGCCGTCGCCGGAGTGCCTCGACGGCGAGGAGGCGCGGGAGTGGCAGCGCTTCCCCGTCGAGCGAGGCGGCCCCTGCCGGGGGACGCCCCTGGCCCAGTGGCCCGACCTGGAGGCCGCGGCCGAGCAGGCGGCGCAGCTCGCGTTCGCCGATCTCGCGGACCGGCTCGGCGTCTCCGTGTTCGACCTCGCCGAGCACCTGGGCGTCGACGGGGTGCGCGGGCTGTCCCGGCGCAGTGTCGACGAGCTTGCGGCCATGCTCGGGATCACCCCGCGGGAACTGGTCGAACGCGCCGAGGCGGCGGCCGCCGCGGCGCTGGCCGAGGAGGTGTCCTCCGCCCTCTCCCGCAGGGGCGGCCTGTTCGGAAAGCCCACGCGCCCGTCCGACACCCGCCTGCCCGCACGCCTTCCCGACACCGGCCCCCGGACCGCCGCCCTGGTGCACGGCGGCGTCCTGCTCACCGCGGCCGGCGCCCTGATCCTGCTGCTGGCCCGCCGCCGGATTCCGTCCTGAACCGGCCACCGCCGCCGGGAACCCCGCGCCGCCGCGGGGAGTCCCACACGTGGGCGCGATCGAGGGAAGGGGCCTGGTGGACGGGACGCACACGGGAGATCTGCTGGCCGGGGACGACGACGGACCGGAGGAGGTCAACGACCTCCTGGACGACGGCGGTGACACCATCAGCGATGTCAGCCGCTCTCTGCTGCCCGAGAGCTCGCCGGACGCGACGGCGACGACCGTCCTGCTCCGGGACGAGCTGGGGCTGCCCACGGTCGGTGAGATCGGCGGCGACCTGCTGGGCGCGGCCGCCGAGGCGGCCGCCCGCGACACCGGCCTGCCCGGCCGGGCGGTGGGGCTGCCCTCCCGCCCGGTGCCGGACACGGTCATCGACGAGGCCGACCAC
>NZ_JBJJBV010000247.1:0-13371 GCF_045446735.1 Nocardiopsis protaetiae | reverse complement strand
CGGATGCCGACCTCGTCGGAGTACACCTGCACGCCCACCTGGTCCTCCAGCCCGGCCTCGCGCAGCAGCGACCGGTGGGCGCGGCCGGAGTGGGCGTTGGAGACGATGCCCACGCGCACGCCCAGGGTGCGGGCGGCGTGCAGCAGGTCGCGGACGCCGGGGCGCAGCCGGTGTTCGGAGAGCAGGGTGGACATGTCGGCCAGCAGCGGGCCGGCGCTGCCGGCGAGGGTCTCCCGGACCGGGTCGGGCAGGTCGGAGGCGAGGAAGTCGGTCCAGATCTCTCGGTGGGTCAGCTCGCGCGGGGTGCGGCGGCGCCCGGCGGCGTTCTTCCAGTCCTTGAGCGCGGCCAGGCCCGCATCCAGGGAGAGGCGCAGCTCCGCGGCGGGGACGTCGTGCCCGGCGCGCAGCAGGGTCTCGCGCAGGTGCAGGGCGACGGCGTCGCGGCCCTCGGGGAGCTTGCGGGTCTGGAAGACGACCCCGCCGAAGTCCAGCAGCAGGGCGTCGGGGCGTCGGCGCAGGGCGGGGATCGGGTCCAAGGCGTCTCCTGGCGGTCGGGGCCCGCCGCGGCGGCCCGGGAAAGTGTGTTCACCGGTGACGGTAGGCAGGAGCCGGAGCCGGGGGAAGGACATCCGGTGGCCGGTCGGGAAACGCGTCTGGAACGTTCCAGTCGGTTCCGGTCGGAGGGCGGGCGAAGCGCTCGGATCCGGGACACAATGGCCACTGTGACAGGAACCCGACCCGGACGCCGCCCCACCATCGTCGACGTGGCCGCGGCCGCCGGGGTGTCCAAATCCCTGGTGTCGCTGGCGCTGCGCGGCGATCCGGGGGTGAGCGAGGAGACCGGAGCGCGCATCCTGGCCGCCGCCGACCGGTTGGGCTACCGCTCCAACCGGCTGGCCCGCGGGCTGGTGCAGGGGCGGACGATGATCCTGGGCGTGCTGCTCACCGACCTGGCCAACCCGTACCACACGGAGGTCGTGGCGGGGGTGGAGGAGGCCGCGGAGGCCCGCGGGTTCACGGTGCTGCTGGCGCACGGCCGCCGCGACCGGGCGCGGCTGGAGCACCAGCTGGACTCCCTGCTCCAGCTGAACGTGGACGGGGTCGTGGTGGTGAGCTCCTGGGTGGGGGCGGAGGCGCTGGCCGACGCGGCGCGCCGGGTGCCGGTGGTGATGGTGGGGCGGCCGCCGGAGTTCGCCCCGGGGGTGGACACGGTCGCCAACGACGACGAGGCGGGGGCGCGGGCCGCGGTCCGGCACCTGCTGGAGCTGGGCCACACGCGGATCGGGCACCTGTCCGGCAGCGGCAGCCCTTCGTCGCGTTCGCGCGAGGCCGGGTACCGGGAGACCATGCGGGAGGCGGGGCTGGCCGAACAGGTGCTGGTGCACCCGGTGGGCGCCGACCGGGAGCGGGCGGCGGCGGAGCTGCTGGCGCGCGGGCCCGAGGCGGTGTTCGCGGTCAACGACCTGGCGGCGCTGGCGGTGCTGGACCACGCCCCGCCGCGGGTGTCGGTGGTGGGCTACGACAACACGTCGCTGGCGGAGGTGACCCGGCCCCGGCTGACGAGCGTGGACCAGCCGCGCGCGATCATGGGGAGGCTGGCCACCGAACTGCTCTGGGAGCGCATGGGCGGCCGCACCGGGGACCGGCACGAGGTGCTGGCGCCGGCACTGGTGGTGCGCGATTCCACCGCACCGCCCGGGGAACGGCGGGGAGGCGGTACGCCATGACGGATCCGGTCGACGTCCTGCGGCGCTGGGAGGAGCACGGCGGCGTGTGGCGGGTGGTGGCGCGCACGGACGCCGAGGTGACGGTGTCGCTGTGCCGGTGCGACGGCGGTGAGGAGATGGAGCGGCTGGTCTCGGGCGACCCCGCCCTGCGGGCCTTCGTGGACGCGCACCCGTGAGGACCGCGGCCGCCCCCGCGGGCCCCGGTCCCCACCGCTGCGCGCGCCGCCCCTCCGCGACGCGCGGCCCCCGCTACCGGGAGGCCGCCCGGTAGCGGTGCACCGCCAGCGGGACGAACACCGCCAGCAGCACCAGCGGCCACACCAGCGCCATGAGCAGGGCGTTCTGCGCCACCCAGGAGTCGGACACCACCCCGGGCGAGCCGAACAGGTCGCGGGCGGCGATCACCGTCGCCGACAGCGGGTTCCACTCCGCCAGCGGAGCCAGCCAGCCGGGCATGCTCGACGTGGGCACGAACGTGTCGGCGACCATGGCCAGCGGGAACACCAGCGAGAAGAGCTTCATGGCCGCCTCGGGGCTGCGCACCACCAGCCCCAGGTAGATGCCGATCCAGGTGAAGGCCAGCCGCAGCCACAGCAGCAGCCCCAGGGCGGCCAGCGCCGAGAGCCACCCCTCGTTCCAGCGCCACCCGATGAGCAGGCCCATCCCGGCCAGCACGGCCAGGTCCACCACCCCGGCGACGACGTCGGAGACGCTGCGCCCGGCCAGCAGCGCCGACGGCGCCATCGGCAGGGTGCGGAACCGGTCGATGACGCCGCGCCCGGCGTCGGTGACCACGGCGATGGTGGTGTTGCCGATGCCGAACGCCATGGTGAGCGCGAACAGGCCCGGCATCAGGAAGTCGCGGTAGTCGTCCACCCCGGCGGCGGCGCCCATGGTCTCGCCGAACACGAACCCGAACAGCAGCACCGCCAGGACCGGGATGAGCAGGGTGCCGATCAGCTCGTCGGGCTTGTGCACCAGGTGCGACAGGTAGCGGCGGGCCACCACCCCGGTGTCGGACAGCGCCCAGCCCAGGCGCCTGGCCGTCGCGGTCATCACGAACCCTCCTTCGCGGCGCCGTCGCCTCGTCCGGTGCGGTGGCCGGTCAGGCTGAGGAACACCTCGTCCAGGCTGGGCCTGCGCAGTGCGATGTCCTCCACGTCCAGCCCGGCCTCGTCCAGGGCCCGCACCACCTTGGCCAGTTCACTGCCGCGCCCGCCCACGGGGGCGCGCACGGTCTGGGTGTCGGGGTCGACGTCCAGCGGGACGCCGCACACCCGGCCCAGCACCTCCGCGGCCTTGTCGAGCTCGGACGGGTCGGTGACCACCACCTCCACGCGGCTGCCGCCGACCCGCCGCTTGAGCTCGTCGGGCGCGCCCTCGGCGATCACCCGTCCGGCCTCCATCACGGACACGGTGTCGGCGAGCCGGTCGGCCTCCTCCAGGTACTGGGTGGTGAGCAGCACGGTGGTGCCGCGGTCGACGAGGTCGCGCACCGCCCGCCAGACCTCGGCGCGGCTGCGCGGGTCCAGGCCGGTGGTGGGCTCGTCGAGGAACAGCACCCGGGGGTCCAGGATGAGGCTGGCGGCCAGGTCCAGGCGGCGGCGCATGCCGCCGGAGTAGTGGCGGACCGGGCGCTCGGCGGCGTCGGTGAGGCCGAACCGCTCCAGCAGCTCGGCGGCCCGCGCCTTGGCCTGCCGGGTCCGCAGGTGGTGCAGGCGGGCGAACATCTCCAGGTTGCGGCGGCCGCTGAGCACCTCGTCCAGGGCGGCGTACTGGCCGGTGAGGCCGATGCACTCGCGCACCCGGCGGCTCTGGGACGCCACGTCGTGCCCGGCCACCCGGACCCGGCCCTCGTCGAACCGGACCAGGGTGGACATCGCCCGTACGGCGGTGGTCTTGCCCGCCCCGTTGGGCCCGAGCAGGGCGTGCACCGTTCCGGGCCGCACGACCAGGTCGAACCCGTCCAGGGAGGGCCGGCTCCTGGACGGGTAGGTCTTGCGGACCCCCTCGGCGAGGATCACCGGTCCGGTGGTGTCGGTCACGGGGCGATCCTCTCCTCGGGGACGGCGGCCGCCCGCGGCGCGGGCGGGAGCACGGACCGGACGGGGACGGCCGGCCGGGGCAGCGGGATGCGGGCCACCGGGTCGACCAGGGTGACCTCCTCGTAGCGGCCCAGGGCGATCCGGGCCATGTTGCGCACCGACTCGCTGCCCTCGGTGTAGTAGGCGCAGTGGCCGGGGATGTCGCCGGTCTCGATGCGCAGTCCGCCGAAGCCGGGGCGCAGCGGGGTGGGCCCGTGGCCGAGGTCGCCGGCGCGGCCGCGCGGGAAGTAGCGGATCCAGTCCTCGCGGCCCTGGGCGACCCACAGGTTCCCGGCGTAGCGCAGGTCGGCGGTGGAGGAGCCGCCCATGCCGGGGCTGCCCAGGGCGATGCAGTCGTCGACGCGTCCCTCGGCCAGCGCCAGGCCGCACACGACGGTTCCGTAGCTGTGTCCGACCAGGGTGATGTGGGCGCTGCCGGGCAGGTAGTGGGTGAGCCGGACCAGGTCGGGGGCGGCCTGGCGGGCGGGGCCGCGCATGGCGCCCTCGAAGAATCCCCGGGGGGTGTCGTAACCCATCCACACAACGACGGCGAAGTTCTCTCCCCGGGCGATCTCCCCCATGGTCCGCAGCAGGGTCGCACCGTTCACCCGGGGGCGGGTGGGACGGCTCGGATCGAAGTAATTCCCCAGGTAATTGTCGTTCCCGGGGACGAGGACGATGATGTGATCGGCGGTCGCCGGATCACCCAGGGCCTCGACGATGCGCCCGTCGCCGGACTCGTCGTAGGCCAGCAGTCGAAGGCCGTTCCACTCCTGCTCCTCGTAGTGCAGAGGCGCCAGGGGCGGCGCGGTCCGGGGGCCCGCCGTGATCATGATCCTCCGTCGGATCGAGGGATTGTCCAACCCTTTCGACGTTAGATGCGCGGACCCCGGCATTCGATGGTGCCGACTCCCGATTCACCGTCCACCCACGCCCACCACGGGGGTGGTGTCAGCACTACCGACGAAAGTGGTGGAGGCATCGTGAACTGCGGTTTCTCCATTCTCCGCGGGAGAATTGCGCGTCCTCTCCATTCCCGTGTCCGATTCCGGCCGCCGACCGTTCACCGCCCGCACACCGGTCGAACGCCCGGGGAAATTCCGGGGAATCGTCCGGTACCGGTCCGGGCCTTGTCGCGAACGCGCGCGGGGAGGATTCTAGAGGGAAGCATGTGATCCACGTCACCATCGGGGAGTGATCATGGGGACCGCGACGCTACAGCACGAAACCGATCGAACGCTGCGGGGCCGGATGACCCTGCTCGCCGTCGTCCTCATCGCCGTCTCCCTCACCGTGGCCGCGAACCTGCTGATGCGGCCGCTGTCGCCCCTGGACTTCGAAGAGTTCACGAGCTTCCAGCAGATGCGGGACGCGGTCTGGCTGTTCGGCCTGATCGGCTCGCTGGGGTCGGTCCTCGCCTACACGGCCTTCGCCCTGGCCGTCTGCGTACTCGCGCCCGGCAAGGGTTCCCTGTTCGCGACCGTGGGCACCGTGATCACGGGGCTGGGGGCGCTCTGCTTCGGCATGGGGTTCTTCGCGGTGACCAATGTGGGCTGGTACGCCACCGGGCCGCGGACCGGCGTGTCGGGGGAGGCGGTCTTCGCCTACTTCATGGAGTCCCCCGAACGCGTGCTGGCCGTGCAGATCAGCGGGTTCCTGGCCGCCGCCGTCGGGGTGGTGCTGCTGTGCATCGCCCTGCTGCGGGCGCGTTCGGTGCCCGCGGCCGTCGCGGGCGCCCCGGCGGTGCTCCTGATCGTGTCGTTCCTGGTGGACCCGCAGTTCATCAACGACATCATCACGGCACTGTTCATGGTGTCCCTGGCCGTGGTCGGCGGGTTCCTGCTGCGCACCGCCCGCAGCCGCGCCTGACGGCGTTCACCGGGATTTCCGCACCGGTCCCCCACCGGTTGGGAGTGAAGGGGCCCGGTCCGGGCACACTGACCGGGCCCCTCCCCCGACGAAAGGTCCCGGATGCTCTCGCGGTCCCTGGCCGTACTGCTCGCGGTCGCCCTCCTACTCGTCCCGTCCCCCGCGTCGGCGGCCCCGGAGGGCACCTTGGCGGTGCGGTCCACCTCCCCCCTGACGCTGGCCTACTCCACCCCCGACCCGCACCCGACCAACTGGGTCGGGCTCTACCGCGCCTCGGGCGGCGGGCCGGTGGACGAGGAGTACGTGTCCCCCTCCCTGGTCTGGGCGTACGCGCCGCTGTCCGAGGGCGAGGTGGAGCTGCCCGCCCAAGGCCTGGAACCCGGCCGCTACCTGGTGTTCTTCCTGGCCCGCGACGGCTACGCGCACCTGGCCGAGCCCGTGGAGGTGCGGCTGGGCGCCGACGGCCCGGTCGCGTTCCCCACCGACGGGGCCGTCCTGCGCAACGCCCGCCAGGGCGACCCCTACGAGGCGGCGCTCGGCGGGCTGGTGTCCGGGGGCGGCGGCACGGTGTCCTTCGCCAAGGTCGGCGGCGACGCCTGGATCGACGTCTCCCCGGACGGAACGCTGTCGGGAACGCCTCGCTCCGCCGCCGACCGGATCATGCCCGAGGGCGTGTCGCGCCGCGACCCGTCCCGGGCCGAGGTGACGGTGGAGGCGACCGGGGCGGACGGCTCCGCGGCTCGGTTCACCGCGACGGTCCCGGTGGTCCGCCGGGGTGGGCCGCTGGTGGACGAGGTGAGCGTGCTCAGCCTCAACACCTGGCACGGCGGGACCCAGGTGGACGGGTACCACGAGAAGCAGCTGCGGTTCCTGCTGGAGAGCGGCGCGGACGTGGTCGGCCTCCAGGAGACCCAGGGCGTGCACGCGGCCCGGCTGGCCGAGGCACTCGGCTGGTACCACTGGCAGGGTTCGGGCAGCCTCGGGGTGATCAGCCGGTACCCGATCGCCGAGGAGTACGGCACCGCCGGCGCGGCCGCGGGGGTGCGCGTCGCCCTGGACGGGAGCGACACCCAGCTCAACCTGTGGACCGCACACCTGGGGTACACGCCCTACGGCCCCTACGACGCGTGCTTCGACGGCATGTCCGTGGAGCGCATCCTGGAACGCGAGGCCCAATCGGGGCGCACCGGCCAGATCACCCAGGCGCTCGCGGCGATGCAGGACCAGCTCGCTGCCGCGGACGAGACACCGGTACTCCTCGTGGGCGACTTCAACGCGCCCTCGCACCTGGACTGGACCGAGGCGAACCGGGAGCGCAACTGCGGCTACGCGGACGTCCCCTGGCCGACCTCGGTGCTGCCCGCCGAGGCGGGGCTGACGGACTCCTTCCGGGTGGCGAACCCGGACCCGGTGACGGCACCGGGGACCACCTGGTCGCCGCTGTACCCGTTCCACGACGGGGAGACCGGGCGGGTGGAGCCGCAGGACCGGATCGACTTCGTGCTGCACGCGGGCGCGGACCTGACGGTGCTGGACTCCCGGGCCCTCGTCGTCGGTGACCCGGCGCCGGTGCCGCGCCACCGCGGCAACGAGTGGACCACCGACCACGCGGCGGTCCTGACCGTCTACTCCCTGGGCTGACCCGCACGAATCGGCTAGGGTCGCCTTATGGGACCACGACCGACCGGGCGGCTGGTGGCGACCGACACGGGCCGCGACCTGGTGCTGACCCGCTCTTTCCAGGCACCGATCGAGGACGTGTGGGCGAGCATCACCGATCCGGAGCGGACCGCGCTGTGGTTCGCCTCGTGGACCGGCGACCCCGCTCCGGGCCGGACGGTCCGCTACCGCCTCACCCTGGAGGAGGGCGCCCCGGAGGGTGACCTGCGCATCGACGCCTGCGAGCCGCCCCACCGCCTGGCGGTGAGCAGCGAGGACGAGTACGGCTCCTGGCACCTGGAAGCGCTCCTGTCGGCCGACGGCGCGACGACGATCCTGACGTTCGTCCAGCACCTGGAACCGGACACCGACCTGGGGTCGATCGGCCCGGGCTGGGAGTACTACCTCGATGCCCTGGCGGCCTCCCGCGAAGGGAACCCCCCACCCGCCTTCGACGCCTACTTCCCGTCCCAGCAGGCCTACTACGCGAACCTCTGAAGCGGGGCCGCGGCGTGCGCCGCGGCCCCCTTTCCGTCAGCCCGCGTAGGTCTCGAACTCGGCGACGCGCGGCGTGCCGGTCGAGCCGGTGATCTCGAAGTTGATCTTCTTCAGCGTCGTCGGGGAGAAGGTGATGACACCCGCCCCGCTACCGGTGGCCAGGACGGCGCCGGTGTCGTTGTTGACGACCCGCCACGTTCCGATGGCGCCCACCGCCCCGGAGGCCTCGCGGATGTTGATCCTGGAGACCCTGGTGGCGGTGTCCCACTTGACCGAGACACGGCCGGTCGAGCCGCTGGGCGACCAGTAGGTGCCCGGGTCGCCGTCGATGACGCTCCCGTAGCTGGTCCCGCCGCCCTTGCTGGAGCCGTCGGCCCCGGCCCCGATGCTGAGGTTGGTCCCGGCAGGAGGATCGGTCGGCCCCGGGTCGGTCGGGGGGTCGGTCGGACCGCCCACATTGCAGCTCCCGTCCGAGAACCGGTTGCCCTTGTTCGCGCCGGCGATCTGCCGCAGCATCGCGGGCACGCAGTCGGCGCCGTCGAGCCTGTACTGGTACGGGATGCTCACCGACGTGGTGGACTGCGGGTTCGGACCGGCGGGGTAGTTCTGGCTCCCCTGGCCGGACCAGGTCACGTTGTCGAAAACGTTGCCCGCGACCTGCCAGGTGCCCCGCTCGTTGGTGTAGAAGGTGCCCAGGACGTCCTTGGAGTCCTCGAAGTAGTTGTTCTCCACCTTCGCGCGGGCGCCGGCCCGGGAGTTGATCCCGGACTGGGCGATGTCCACATAGTGGTTGTTGTAGATGTGCGCGATACCGCCCCGCAGCAGGGGCGCCCGCGAGTCGAGGTTCTCGTACAGGTTGTGGTGGAACGTCACGTAGCCGTTCGAGAGGTCGCTCTCGCTGGACCCGATCAGCCCGCCCCGGCCGGAGTTGCGCAGGATGCTGTAGGAGAGGGTGATGTACTGGGTGTTGTTCTTCATGTCGAAGAGGCCGTCGTAGCCCTCCGACTCCCCGCCCGACGCCTCCAGGGTGACGTGGTCGACCCAGACGTTGCGGACGTTGCTCTCCATCCCGATGGCGTCGCCGCCGTTGGAGGTGGGCGAGCCGGACTTCTTGACGTTCCGAACGGTCACGTTCTGGATGATGATGTTGCTGGAGTCCCGGATGTGGATGCCCAGCTGGTCGAACACGGCCCCGCTGCCGACACCGACGATCGTGACGTTGCTGATCCTCTTGAGCTCGATGACGTCGGCCGCCGTGTCGCAACCGCTGCCCGACACCTTCGAGGTGTTGCCGTGGTTGATCGTCCCCGACACCTCGATGATGATCGGGGTCGAGGTGCTGGGCCGGGCGCACAGCGCCTGGTGGATCTGGGTCCCGGTCGTGGCCCGCACCGTCTGCCCGCCGGCACCGCCGGTGGTCCCGCCGTTCTGGGTCGCGTAACCCGTGGGGGCCCCGGTCTGCGCCGCCGCCTGTGACATCGGCAGCGTCAATCCCGCCGCGACCAGGGCCGCGGCGGCCAATGTCGTGAGAAGTCGTCTCATCGTGTCCCTTTTTCCTCGGGGGGTGAACACTGCTGTGTGTCATCGAGATTAAAGAAAGCGCTTTCCAAGTCAAGGGGTGTTACTGCAAACGTTTGCAGTCCCTCAACCCAAGCCCATCCCCCACAAGCCCCTCGACCTGCGACTTCCCCACCACACCCACCCGAATTTTGGAATCGGGTCCCCCAACCAATGCAACCGTTTGCGGAGGGCGGTGTGGTGCCCGTGAGGCAATGGGGTGGGCACAACCCCGCGAAGCGGGGTTCACAGCCCGTAGGGCTGATGGCGGGCGAAGCCCGCGGGAACCTTTGTGGCGGGCGTAAGCCCGCATCTCGACGTAAGAGCCCCCACCGCCGACGGTTCCGCTCCACGCGGCCTCAGCCACAGGGGGTCACCTCGGGGGGTTCGGGGGGTCTCCCCCCGGTAAACACGACGGGCGACCCGGCGAGCGCGTCCAACGCGCGAGCAGGGTCGCCCAGAGTCCGTGGAGCTATGGGGATTCGAACCCCAGACCTCCTCCATGCCATGGAGGCGCGCTACCAACTGCGCCATAGCCCCTGGTGCGCCGCTCGGTTACCCCGGTCGGCGATGGAATTACTGTACCGAAGGTTAAGAGGTGGTTGAGCCAGGGGGTCTCTCCCGTGGCCTGTGGTGGGGGCGTCGGGCCCGGTCGCGGGCCGAATACCCTGGGGGTGTGCCCGAATCAAAGCTTGAAATCCAGATGCTCCATGACCGCCTGTTGGTGAGGACGGTCCCTGACAAGAGCGAGCGGCGCAGCAGTGCGGGTCTGGTCATTCCGGACACGGTGAAGCTGGCGACGCGGCTGGCGTGGGGTGAGGTGGTGGGTGCCGGTACGGGTGCCCGCCATGTCAAGACGGGGGACCGGGTCCTGTTCGATCCGGAGGAGCAGGGCGAGGTGGAGTTGAACGGCGAGCGGTACATCATCCTGCGTGAGCGGGATGTGCACGCGATCGCCAAGGAGGCGCCGGAGCGGGGCACCGGCCTGTACCTGTAGGTTCTGTCACCTCCGGGGCCGGTGGGCGCCCGGAGGTTCTTTTCCGTGTCAGTCGTCCCGCCCGGGTCGCCGCTCGACCGCTTTGACGAGCGAGTGCAGGCACAGGGTGAGTGCTTCGTAGGCGGGGACTTTGGCGGTGGTGACGTAGGTCCAGCCTGCGTAGAGCCCGGCCCACATGATCTGTTCGGCCCACAGGGGTGTGATCTTGGGGTCGATGGTGCCGTCTTCGTGCCCGCGGGCGATGAGCGCCTGGAGGGCGAGGTCGGCGGGGCTGCATTCGTCCTCGCCCCGGGCGTCCTCGGTGAAGTCGTCGGAGCCGAAGGCCAGCATGATGACCTTGCGCAGGGTGAAGTACTCGGCGATGAGCCGGGTGAACGCCTCGATGGCGGTGCCTTCGGTGGTGCGTGCGCGTTCGCAGGCCTCGTTGGCGAGTTCGTCGGCGTAGTCGCCGAGGGCGTCGGTGAGGTCGGCCCGTTCGGCGAAGTAGCGCTGCAGGGTGCTGCGGGCGACCCCGGCGGTTCTGGCGACCTGGGACAGCGGGGCGGCGGGGTTGTCTCCGAGGACCTGCACGGCCGCGTCCAGGATCGCGCGGCGGGTGCGGGCACGGGTCCTCGTCTCTTCCTCTGAGGTTGCGCTCTTCACCATGCGCTCATCCTAGGCTTGCGGGTATTTGGTTGACAATAATCGGTCACATGTGACCTAATTTCAAGCATGGCTGATCGCATTGAGACAAACGATGACCCGCCCGTGGTGGAATCCCCACCCGCGGCGGAACCGCGCTTCGCCCAGCTGAGAGTGCTGTGGTCGTTCGTGCGCCCGCACCGCCGCAAGCTGCTGCTGGGCCTGGTCCTGGCCCTGTTCGGCTCCGCGCTGGAGCTGGCCAACCCCATGGTGGTCAAGCTCGTCCTGGACACCCTGTCCGAGGGCGGCGGGCTGATGCTGCCCATCGTCCTGCTGCTGGGCCTGTTCGCGGTCGGCGCGGTGCTGGGCGTGTACCACTGGATCCTGATGGGCACCGTCGCCGAGACGGTGGTGCTGGACGCGCGCACCTCGCTGGTGCGCCGCTACTTCCGGGCGGCGCTGATCCCGCTGTCCCGGCGCTCCTCCGGCGAGCTGGTCACCCGGGCCACCTCCGACACCGTGCTGCTGCGCGAGGCCGCCTCCACCAGCGTCATCAGCCTCATCAACGGCGGCGTGCTGCTGGTCGGCACGCTGGTGATGATGGCGATCCTGGACCTGGTGCTGGTCTCCGTCACGGCGGTGGCGGTGCTCATCGTGACGGTCCTGTTCCTCACCCTGATGCCCGCCCTGGCCAAGGCGCAGGAGAAGGCGCAGAACTCGCTGGGCCTGATGGGCGGCGTGCTGGACGGGGCGCTGCGGGCGATCCGCACCGTCAAGGTGAGCCGCGCCGAGGAGCGGCTGGGCGACACGATCCTCGCCCACGCCCGGGAGTCCGCCGAGCACGGTGTGCGGGCGGTCCGCCGGGAGGCGGTGGCCTGGACGATCGCGTTCAGCGGCATCCAGCTGGCGATCATCGCGATCCTGGGTGTGGGCGCCCTGCGGGTGGCCTCGGGGGACATCGGGGTGTCCACCCTGATCGCGTTCCTGCTGTACGCGTTCACCCTGCTCAACCCGGTCATGGAGCTGTCCCAGAGCGTGAGCACCCTCCAGTCGGGCATCGCCGCGGCCAAGCGGATCCGCGAGGTGGAGGCGATCCCGCTGGAGCCGGTCGCCGAGGCGCCCGCGGCTCCGGTCGGGACCTCCGCCAACGGGCACTCCCCCAACGGGAGCGGCGCCCTGCTGGAGCTGCGCGGGGTGACCGCCCGCTACGCCCCGGGCGCCGTGCCCGCGCTCAAGGAGGTGGACCTGGTGATCCCCCGACGGGGGCACACCGCGATCGTGGGCCCGTCGGGGGCGGGCAAGACCACGGTGCTGTCGCTGCTGCTGCGCTTCCTGGAGCCGGAGGGCGGCGAGCTGCGGGTGGGCGGCACCCCCTACCGGGAGCTGACCCCCGAGCAGGTGCGCGCGCACTTCGCCTACGTGGAGCAGGACACCCCGGTGGTGCCGGGCACCCTGCGGGAGAACCTGCTGTTCAGCCGCCCGGACGCGACCGAGGCGGAGGTCCGCCGGGTGGTGGAGGACGTGCGCCTGGACGACAAGGTCGACGCCCTGGAAGAGGGGCTGGACACCCCGCTGGACGCCACGGCGTTCTCGGGCGGCCAGCGCCAGCGGGTGGCCCTGGCGCGGGCGCTGCTGCGCTCGCCGGACGTGCTGCTGCTGGACGAGGCGACCTCGCAGGTGGACGCCATCACTGAGGCGGCGATCACCGAGAGCGTGCGGCGGCACGCCGACCGGGCGGCCGTGGTGACGGTGGCGCACCGGTTGTCCACGGTGATCCACGCCGACCGGATCATCCTGATGGAGGACGGCGGGGTGCGCGCCCAGGGGACGCACACCGAACTGCTGGAACGCGATGGGCTGTACCGGGACCTGGTCGCGGCGCTGCACATCGCCGAGGTCGAGGCCGAGCTGCCGGAGCCGTCCGCGGCCGGCTGAGCCGCGGGTGCGTTCGGCCGCGCCGCCCCGGCCCGGGAGGACCCCGGGCCGGGGCGGTTCCGCGTCCGGGTCCCGGTCGGGACGCCCGGCGTTCCGAGCGTCCCGGGCATGCCGGGCATCCCGAGCGCCTAGGTGTATTGACCTGAGAGGTTAGGTACGCGGGAAGCGGGAGGGCCGCTGATCGCGGTGTGGAACCGGTGGTGATTGTAGTGGTGCAACCACCCCGTGAACGCCTCCCGCTTCTCGCTCTCGCTGGTGTAGGGGCGGGCGTGGGACCATTCCTCGACCAGGATGCGGTTGAACCGCTCGACCTTGCCGTTGGTCTGGGGACGGTAGGGGCGGGTGCGCTTGTGCTTGATGCCCTGGCCGGCCAGCAGGTCCCGCCAGGCGTGGGACTTGTAGCAGGACCCGTTGTCGGTCAGCA